>CAYWNJ010000580.1:0-1985 GCA_964459535.1 uncultured Rhodobacterales bacterium | reverse complement strand
TTTCACTGAAAACGTGACCTGTTCAAACACCAAGCGCCCACCCCGCGCTGCGGCAAGATCAGAAACATTAACCGCAATCATAGCTGCAAGCCTCAACGCGATTGCTTTTCCTATGCAGATCGCCGTGCCTCATCCGCGCCCTAGCCAGTTCACACAGGCAGCAAGGCCAGAGCCACCCGCCGCCCTTCACCCAGCAGAACGTTATATGTCCGCGCAGCCGCCGGGGAGGCCATCACCTCAACCCCCAGCCCAGCCTTTTCGAGCCGTGTGCGCACTTCGGCGGGCAGGGCGGCTATCTCTGCCCCCATCCCAATAAAGAGCACATCAATGGCGTCAGAAAGAGCCTCCAAGGGTGCCATGTCAGATAGCCCGTCCCAGGCGCGCGTGCCCTCTGCGTGGGTCAGGACCGGGCCTTGCCATACCGTCCCGCCGATGCGGAAAAAGCCGGGGCCATATCCCTCAACAGGCATGGCTTTCCCATAGCTGACTTCATTCAGGCGCATAGCTTCCCCAAATTGGCAGCCCCAAAATAGCCGCCGCTGCAATGATCGCATAGGCGACATTGCGATAGGTACGCTCCCAAGCCGGATTAAACAAGCGCCGCCCCAACAGCGCGCCCGCCCCGTAAGGCACAAGTTGGCTTGCCCCAACCAGCACCCCCTCTCGGGTGAGTGCCCCGTGGGCGGCGAGAAATGGCAAATAGGCGAGGCCAGTGAATGTCAGCACTAAAATCGTATTCGCGCGAGTACGAGCGACCTCATCCGGACCGCCGAGCTGGAATAGGATGACCAGCGGGCCGTTGAGCCCGGTCGCACCGCCCATCAGCCCCACGCCGCCGCCAACCGAGAGCAGCGCCGCCCGCCCTGGTCGGCTGTGATAGCGCCAACCGCTCAACAGCAGCAGGAGGGTGGCAAAGGCAATCCCGCTCACCGCCCAGCGCAGCGGTGCAGTATCTGAGGAAAGCAAGATCCATTGCCCAATTGGGATCGTTACCAGCGCCGCGCCCAACATGGTCAGAGCCGCCCGGCGATCCGCCTCGCCCCAGGCGCGTGGCACCAAGGTGACAAAGGAGGACAGCGCCGAGACAGACATCGCAGCAATCGCGATTTGCGGCTCCACTACGATGACGGCCAATGGCATAAAGATTAGCGCCGCCCCAAAACCGGAAAACCCATAAACACACCCGGCTAAGATGCTCGCAAAGCTCAGCCAAAGGGTCTCAGCGCCCATCATTCTGCTCTTTCCTCCTGGCTACCCCGGCTTTTCAAACCTACCGGCCTGGCCCGCAAGACTTAGCTCATCTATCGCGCCAATCGGTAAGACTGGTGATCGGCAGCTCCGCGTTTTGCGCCATGCTCAAAACCGCTGATAGCCAAGAAAGCGGGCTAACTCTGGAGGATTATGGCTAGGTCATTCACCGGCCTGCTAGGGCCAATTCTCAGCCCTTCATATCGCCAAACTGTGTACCTGCGCCCGCATCCGGCTTGGACCAATCCCGCTTGACCCCGAGCCAGAGCAAGATCGTCGAGGCGACAAAAACCGAGCTATACGTCCCAACAACAACACCCCAAATCATCGCAAAGACAAACCCACGAATAACATCGCCGCCCAACACATAAAGCGAGATTAGCGCCAGCAATGTCGTGACCGAGGTCATGACCGTCCGGCTTAACGTTTCATTTATCGAGATGTTCAGCACTTCGGTCAGCGGGCGCTTTTTATATTTACGTAAGTTCTCCCGCACCCGGTCAAAGACCACCACCGTATCGTTCAGCGAATACCCCACAATGGTCAAAAGCGCTGCGATAATGGCCAAATCGAACTTGATCTGCAGCTCTGAGAAAATGCCGATGGTTAGAATAACATCATGTACCAAGGCAGCGACCGCGCCGAGCGCAAACTGCCACTCAAAGCGCAACCAGATGTAAACGAGCACCGCCGCAATCGCGAGCACTACCGCAATGGCCGCCGTTTGGATCAACTCA
>CAYWNJ010000579.1:0-1988 GCA_964459535.1 uncultured Rhodobacterales bacterium | reverse complement strand
AATCACCGGGTTCTTGCCGCCCAGCTCAAGGTGGTTGCGCTTGAGCGTGTCCGCCCCCTGCGTTGTGATCAAACTGCCAGTACGGCTTGCCCCGACAAAGGCGATAGCCTTGATTTTCGGGTGCGCGCAGAGCGCCTTGCCCGCAACCTCGCCAAACCCGTTTACGGTATTAAGCACACCGGGCGGCAGACCCGCCTCTTCGGCGATCTCAACCAGCAGCCGTGCGGTCACAGGCGAGGCTTCCGCCGGTTTATGCACAACGGTGCAGCCCGCCGCGAGGGCCGGTGCGATCTTCCAAGTGGACAGCATAAAGGGTGTGTTCCAGGGGGTAATAACGCCCACCGGACCGATAGGCACCCGCGTTGTGATATTCATCAGCGTTGGGGATTTTAGGTGCTGCCCATCCCTTGCCTGCACAACTTGATCGGCAAAATACCGGAAATTCTCGGCCCCGCGCAGGGCGGCCTTTGACATGAACTTATAGGCTTGGCCCGTGTCCCAACACTCACACAGCGCAATTTCCTCCGCGCGCGCTTCAATCCCTTCTGCGATGCGGATCAGGATCTTTTTACGCTGAGTGGCTGGCATATCACGCCAGGCGTCAAAAGCCGTATGCGCGGCCTGAGCGGCCCTGTCGATATCCGCTGCCGCGCCGTGGGCCACGTCGCAGATGACGGATTTATCGACGGGCGAGAGGGTCTGGAATACCCCTTCGGACCCTTGAGCGTCCTCTCCAGCGATGCGGTTGAGGATCCCAGTCTCGCGGAACCGCACCAAAAAACCGCTAAGCTTTGAGATATTTGCATCCAGCACGCTCATGCGCTGTCCTCCATATGGTCACGGACATTTCCAAATTTGGGTGAGAGTTCGGCATCAATATCGCGCATTTCAGCCGATAACGCGATTGAGCGGGTTTCCATCGCGGGCGCCATAAACGCCTTTAACGCCGCGAAAATCCGGGCAATGGCGTCTTTCTTGACCGCCTCAGGCCGCCCGGCGCGCAACCGCACGCTGAGATCCACAAACCCGTGCTTGGGATCCCCATCGGCCATCGCGACATGATCAACCCGCATGGCCCGCACCCGAATGCCCGCAATGGGGAACGTGTCGATCTCTGCCGCCGCTTGGCGAAGAACCTCGCACAGGGCGCCAATGTCCACCGCGTCTTCAAGGTTCGCGGAATAATCAATGTGAAAGTGCGGCACGGCAATCCTTTAACATGTTAACTATTGGGGAGTTAAATAGTGATTATTGATGTTGTCAACCGCCCCTCTGGCAGGCATTTGGGATTTATGGTAAAGTCGCTTCCTTCCACAGGTCGATCCCTGCCCATCGCCTTGATCCGCGCGCGCGAAGGCGTGATGTCCCCGATCCGCGAGATGCTGTCCCAAACGGACATTACCGAACAACAATGGCGCGTTCTGCGCGTGCTGGCTGAATTTGGTCAGATGGACACCAAAACACTTGCTGATCGCTCAAGCCTTTTGTTTCCCAGCCTCACCCGCATCGCCGCGACATTGCGCGACAAGGGTCTTTTGACCCAAACCCGCGATGACAAGGATCGACGCCGCCAACTCGTGAATATCACGCCCGAAGGTCAGAAGATCATTGATGATCACACGCCCGAGGCCGTCAGTATTGTTGCAAGTTTCAAGGAAACGCTGGGCGCGCAGGATTACGAGATCCTTCTCGATCTTCTGGGCAAGCTCGACCCTGGCGCGCGGGAATAGAAGATCTGACTTTTGGCCTGAGGCTTCTTGCTGTGAGCGTATCTCTCGCACAAAAGTCAGCACCCTGCCGCGCCGCCTCCATGGGGCAGCGCTATCCGAATTGTTGATCAATGAAACAAGCTCTATGGCGCTTCGATTTGAACCTAAGACACAATTGGCCTTGAGCGGACTTGCCACAGCGCACAAAGCCGGGCTGAAGCCAGACCGCGGGATGGCGATTGCGACCTAAGTTCTGCGCGATTTATGTCAGCAACCATG
>CAYWNJ010000578.1:0-1991 GCA_964459535.1 uncultured Rhodobacterales bacterium | reverse complement strand
TCAAACGCCCAGAAAGCCAGCAGTACGGTGCGATCTACACCATAGTTTCGTTCAACCTGATCAAAAATGGCAGCGTGACGCTGAACCAGGCGCTGCCCATTTTGCAACCGATTTTGCGAGATGAGCCGCCGCGAGAAGTCAATAAAAGGACGCTGGAAAACCCCCTGCGCACGGTCGGCGCGCAAAACCCGATCACTTTTGCGCACATCAGCCAAGAAACGCTCGGCGACATCTTTACGGACCCCATGAGATGGCGCCTCGGCCGCGAGCACGGTTTTGAAGCTGGAAAAATCACCACCACAATTGGCCGAGGCGATGGCGGGCAAGAGAAGAAAAAGCAAAGCGGTGATGCGCATGAGCGGGCCCTCGGGTCAAATCAAAGCGAGTAGTGCAAGCGCGAGAAGCGCGGCACTCCAAGTTTTCCATAGTATTCGAAGGGCGCCGTCAATCTCTATCGGGCCAATCTCTTTGCGCCCTTGCGGATTGATCCACGCCAAATCTTGCAAAACGCCCTCATACCGCCGCGGCCCAGCAAGCGCGATACCGAGCGCCTGCGCCATCGCGGCTTCGGGCCAGCCTGCATTTGGGCTGCGATGCGTTCTGGCATTGGCGGCAATCTCAACCCGCGCATGCCAGAACCCTTCGACGAAGATGATCAATAGACAGGTCAGGCGCGCGGGAGCCCAATTGAGCACGTCATCAACCCGCGCGGCTGCCTTGCCAAAGGCAGCATAGCGCGGTGAGAGATAACCGATCATACTGTCGGCGGTGTTGACGACCTTGTAGACTAAGAGCCCCGGAAGACCTGCGAGCAAAAACCAGAACGCTGGGGCGATGACGCCATCGCTCAGGTTCTCCGCAGCACTCTCAATCGCTGCTCGCGCGATCGCGGGTGGGTCGGCGGCACGCATATCGCGACCGACAATCTGAGACACTGCTTGGCGACCTTCGCCCAGGGACAGCCGCAGGCCATCCGCGACGGCATTCACGTGATCTACGAGCGAGCGTTGCGCAAGCAGGATCGCAACGCATAGCGCCTCGGCAATGGGGCCAAGCATGGAGAGAGCAAACCCGATCCAAGCTGCGGCAACGATGAGCAGCGCAAGTGCGCAGATACCGCGTGCGATACGGGCGCGCCCTTTGTTGAGGTGACGCTCTAGCAGCGCCACGGCATTTCCCATCAGCACCGCCGGATGCGGCAGACGCGACCAAAGCCAACGCGGCTCGCCAAAGGCAGCGTCTAGCAGCAAACCAACCAAGAGGATAAGCGCGCTCATGCTTTCCTGATCCTATCCCAAGAGTTTGCGGGCGGTAGGCCCAGCCGGATCCAAGTTTCAGAATATGAAAATATCCGAGACCAGATATGGGCCCTGGCCAGTCGGGCCTGCATTTCTGCTGCATTCGCAACGCGATATAGGCGAAACAAAGGGGTGCCGCCAACCAGCTCGGCCCCCTTCGCTTGCATGATCCCATCGAGCCGCTCTGCCTCTTGCGCCAGACGGGCGCACGCACGCTCTGCCCAGGCCCTATCGGCCAGTGCTTTCGCGCCTATCGCAAGGGCTGGCCCTGAAACAGGCCACGGCCCCAACAATTCAGCCAGAGCCGCAATCAAATCCGGCGCGCCGATTGCGAAACCGAGGCGCAGGCCTGCGAGTCCCCAGAACTTGCCGAAGCTCTTTAGGACCAAAGTGCCCGGTCGGGTCGTATGAGAGACAAGGCTCGTCCCCGGAAGCGCATCGCAAAAGCTCTCATCCACAATCATGAGCCGCGTTTCGAGATCGGCAGCGGACCAAATCCGACCATCCGGGTTGTTCGGATGGACGATCACCTTGGCGGTCGGCTCTTGGCTACTTAGGGTCCATCCAGCGGCTCGGAAACTGGCGGCGTGCTCGTTATAGCTGGGCTGTGGGATGTGAACGTGCCCGCGCGGAGCCAGCCTTGGGATCTGCGCGATCAAGGCCGAGACACCCGGCGCGGGCAGGATCGCCACG
>CAYWNJ010000577.1:0-1995 GCA_964459535.1 uncultured Rhodobacterales bacterium | reverse complement strand
CACCTCTTTGTGCCAAACCATATGCACATCCGCTCCGATCTCGCGAAACGCAACCGCAAGATCGCGGTCGCAATTGGATCCCGGAAAGACAAGAACGGCGACTTTCATTGGTTCAACTCCAGTTTCTCAGCTTATGCCCTGCGCAGGAGGCACTCTAAGCGCCCATCTCGATATCGAAGCGCTCAATAACGGTGTTGGCCAGCATCTTGGTGCACATGCTGCGCACCTCCTCTTCGCTGGCCCCATCGCTCAGCTCAAGCTCGATCACTTTGCCCTGCCGCACGCCCTGGACACCATCAAACCCCAAGCTTTCAAGCGCGTGCCGCACCGCCTCGCCCTGCGGATCGAGCACGCCGTCTTTTAACATCACGGTCACTGTGGCTTTCATTCCCTAATCCTTCATTGCGCCGAATAGCGCGTGCTGCGCTAAGCGGTTCAGTTGATCAACGTAGGGCGACCCAACGGCGCCGAAGATTTCGGCATGACGCCCAAGCGCCGGGCAACCTCGGTATAAGCATCCGAGAGGTCGCCCAAATCCCGCCGAAACACGTCCTTGTCCAGCTTACGCCCCGTTTCGATATCCCAAAGCCGACAGCTATCGGGGCTGATCTCATCGGCCACGACCAGGCGCTGAAAATCGCCCTCATAAATGCGGCCAATCTCGATCTTAAAATCGACCAGCCGAATGCCCACTGCCAGCATCATCCCCGACATAAAATCGTTCACGCGCAGCGCGAGGCTGAGGATATCATCCATATCTTGCGGGCTCGCCCAGCCAAAGGCAGCGATATGCTCCTCCGAAACCAGAGGATCGCCTAGCTCATCATTCTTATAGCAATATTCGATGATCGGGCGCGGCAATTGCGTGCCCTCCTCCAGGCCCAAACGCGTGCTCAGCGTGCCCGCCGCATAATTGCGCACGATCACCTCAAGCGGTACGATTTCGCAAGCGCGCACCAATTGCTCGCGCATGTTGAGCCGCTTAAGAAAATGGGTCGGCACGCCAATCTGATTGAGACCGGTCATAAAAAACTCGCTCAAGCGGTTGTTCAGAACGCCTTTGCCCTCGATCACATCTTTTTTCTGCGCGTTAAACGCCGTGGCATCATCCTTGAAATATTGCACGATGGTGCCGGGCTCGGGCCCTTCATAGAGAATTTTGGCTTTTCCCTCGTAGATTTTTTTGCGACGCGCCATGCACAGCCTTTCCCTAAGATCCCATCGCAAAGCGCGACGGGATCGGTGGTCGCAGCTTTACGCCAAGCGCCGCACGATGCCAAGCGCTTGCAGGGCCAAATCCCGCAGCCGTTCGTCGCAGCTTGCGCGATCCGGCGATCCCCCCCTACACATTTGCGGCGGATTGCTTATCTTTGAGGCAAGTAACCAAGAGGACATCCAATGAGCACGTTTGACGATCGCGAGAACGCGTTTGAATCGAAATACGCGCATGATGCGCAAATGCAGTTCAAAGCCGAGGCCCGGCGCAACAAGCTGCTGGGTCTGTGGGCCGCAGACCTGCTGGGCAAAACCGGCGAGGCCGCCGACGATTACGCGCGCGAAGTGGTTAAGTCCGATTTTGAAGAGGCCGGGGACGAGGATGTCTATCGCAAGGTCTCGGGCGATCTGGGCGCAAAGGCTGACGAGGCAACCATCCGCGCCAAAATGTCGGAACTCATGGCCGAGGCCAAAGCTCAGGTCATGAACGAAGCGGGCTAGGTTCAGGACAGATTGCCTCGATTTATCCGCATCTTTTGGCGGGAATTGCCACGCTGTTAACAGTGTGAAGAGCGAAGCGCGCTAGTCTTCCAAGCAGGGGTAGCTTGGGGGTCTTCGGTGTTGTTTCGTCAGCTTTGGAAATATGTGAAATCCACGCTGCTTCAGGCTTTGGCGCCCGCCTTGGTGCTTGCGGGATGTGCTTGGGCGCTTTCGGACCATTTGAACGCAGAGGCGCTTGCTCAGATCGGCGCGAAGATTTCCGTCATTCCGGCCCAAGCG
>CAYWNJ010000576.1:0-2014 GCA_964459535.1 uncultured Rhodobacterales bacterium | reverse complement strand
ATCGCATCAAGCCGATCAATGCTGGCGCGGTGCCCGGCTAAAATCTCGGCTGCACGGGTTGTTACATCGGTCATTATGTCACTCCTGTCGAGAGGGAGAGGCGAGGATCGTCTATGGGTCGGGTGAACATCAACGCAGATCCTCCGGGCCCGGATGACGCCAAATCGTCACGGGGCCAAAATGCGGGTGCTCATATTCATAATCAAACGCCGCACCAAGCCGAGTTGCCACAGCAGCCGAGGCCGCATTGCGCGGATCAATCATTGAGGTCAGCGTCGTCCATCCCAGCGTCTGATAGGCGTAGGCGCGGGCAGCGCGCGCCGCCTCAGTCGCATAGCCCTTGCCCATCGCGTCATCAAAGAGATCCCAGCCCAGCTCATTCTCAGGAAACCCTTCAGGCCGCCAAAGCCCAACAATGCCGATAGGCGTATCCGCGCCCTTCTCGATCAGCACCCAGCGGCCAAAGCCGCGCAGCACCCAATGGCCCACCTCCAGCGCAAGCACGCGCCAAGCACGCTCGGTCGTTGTGGGGCCGCCCACGAACTCGGCTCGCTCGGAGGCCATAAAGGCCGCATGTGCCTCGGCGTCCGAGAGCTGCGGCGCGCGCAAGATCAACCGCTCGGTTTCGAGGGTTGGCGCTGTGAAGGTGACACTCATTGCAGCCTCCTATAGTGGCGGTAGACAAGATCTTCGGGGTCCGGCGCTGGAGCCTCAGGACCGCGCGTCGCGCCCAGCCGTATCGAGCGGGCGTTGGGCGGATCAATATAACTGACCAACATTTTGTGGCCGCTCTCAAATGCCCAAGTCCGCGCCGCCGTAGCCGCTTCAAAGGCATAGCTGTGCCCTTCATGGCCAGGATAAAGCAGCCAGCCAATCTCAACCTCGGGAAAATGGGCGGGTTTATTGATCCCAACCTGACCGATTGTCTCGCCGGTTGCGGTCAGATCTACGGCCCATGATCCGTACCCAAGCAGAGACCAACTGCCCACTTCGGCGCCAAGCCAAAACCACATCGCCTTGCGGTCAATCGGCCCGCCCATATAGCGCGCCCAATCGGTGGCGAAATGCGTGGCCATCTGCTCAAAATCGCTGAGGCGGTGGTGGCGCAAGGTCAAGCGTTCGGTGGTTAAGGTCGGCGCGGTGCTCATGCATCCCCTCCCGCGCTTAGACGAAAGGTGAGGCAGTTTGGATACCAATCGGGCGCGGGCAAATCCGTGCGCTGCGCCCCCAACCGCTCGGCAATGCGCAGTGAGCCGACATTCTGCGGCAGGATGTGGATCAACATCGTGCGCCAGCCACAATCTTGCGCCAGATGCGTCCAAACCGCCGAGGCGGCCTCGGAAGCTAGGCCCTGACCCTCATAGGTGCCGTCCCAGAGAGACCAAGTCATCTCGGGCAGATTGGCGTCCTCAACGGCAGACGGCCCAACATGGCCAATAGGTTCGCCCGCGTGCTCCATGATATAACGGCCAAACCCGCGCAGGGTCCAATGGCCTATGATGGCCGCAAACTTCTCAAACGCCTGAGCCGCGGTGAACGGTCCCCGAACAAAGCGCGTCCGGCTAGAGGCGCAATAGGTTTGATAGGCCATCAGATCGCCCGCTTCGGGTCGGCGCAGCGTGAGCCGTTCGGTGGTCAGGGTCGCGGCAATCATGCGCCGCCCTCCGGGCCAGGATGACGATAGACCATAACCGTGCCATGGGGTGGCAGCTCAATATCGGGCGCGCGTTCTGCACCCATCGCGGTCGCGACCCGGATAGAGGCCTCATTGCCGGGGGCTATCAAGCTAATCGCAGTTCGCCAGCCAAGGATCTCATAAGCATAGCGGCGCGCCGCGCGTCCGGCTTCGCTGGCAAAGCCTTGACCCGTGCCACTCCAGATATACCAGCCGATCTCAGGCTCTGGCCAGTCAAAGGGGAAATGCAGCCCAACCAAACCGATGGCCGTATCATCCCCCTTACGCGTGACCATCCAGCGGCCAAACCCGCGCATCGCCCAGTGGCCAATAACACCG
>CAYWNJ010000575.1:0-2015 GCA_964459535.1 uncultured Rhodobacterales bacterium | reverse complement strand
CCAAATAGCCTGAGGAGAATATCATACAAAAATACGGATTTGCGCGCCTGTTGTTTAGAGCTGGTTTTGTTCAATCAGAAAATTCAAATTCGCGTTCGAAACAAAGCCGAGAGGCAGTGAATTTGAATCCAATCTAACAACATACGCTTCAAAAGCGGGTGACATTAGACACCAGCTCGCGCGCGCCATAGCCCAAGCTCGGGTGTGCAAAACTTGGAAGAAAAGGCCAGAGCTAGCAACGCCGGGCATATCGATTGGATATGTTTGAAATGGGCCTAGGCGGCGCTGGACATCTCAGCCTGGTCTGTAAGTAACGCTGCGTATGTTACAAGGTGCTCAGGTTATGGAGACGCGCGATGTGGGGAAAAGATGTGATCGGAAAGCTGCTGGGGCGCAGCATTGGCGCGCTTGAAGATCTCGCCGACCTGCGCGATGCGCTGATGCGCATAGAGAACGTTGACAACCCGATTCCCTAGCGTTTCAAGGACACCGCGCTGATTTGAGATTTTCTGCTGTCCTATGGGCATGTCATTCACATTATCGGAAAGGCCACAGGGCGGATCGGGCGCCCTGCAAAGGTCTTGGAACTGGGATGCCGGCAAGGGGCGTTTACCAGTTTTCTAGCGCACGCAAATCTGCAGCTTACATCAATGGATGTCAGCCCTAAGATGACAGAATTGGCCCGTGCCGTGACGGCCCAAGCAACGCCGCCGGTCCGGGTCGTGACCTCCTCTTTCGAGGATTTTGAGATTGACGAACCCCAAGATGTTATTGTGTTCTTTGAAAGCTCCCATCACTGCTTGGAGCATGTAGATATTCTGAGTGATGACGGTATTATCGTGTTTGCGGCCGAGCCCATCGTTCCCCAAGACAACCCCGTCGTTCCCTATCCTTGGGGGCTGCGGCTCGACACCGTATCGCTGCGCCAGATCGTGATCAATGGTTGGCTGGAGCTTGGCTTTCGTCGTCCTTATTTTCTTAAGATTCTGTCTGATAATGGGCTGAGCGCCGAGGATCAAAAACTGCCTGGTTCGCCCCGCGCTCTGGCTATAATCGCTCGCAAAAGCGGGTGAGTGACACTCACCGAATAGATATCCTGTGGCGGGAAGAAGTTGCGCACGCCTCGGAGTTAATAAGGCGCAGACGTTTCCGACTGCGCGCCAGAGATATTCATATGTTCTGGCGGCGGTCGTTCGGATCAGAGCTTTCAGCTTTGAGAATGCTGTCTCTAAGGTCATGATCCATTAGCCTGACGCCAGCGGTGCCAGACTAATGGGTCCTGGCTCTTGCGGTAGATAAACGCAGATCAAACCAATTAGAAGCACCGAATTCAATCAAGATGAACACGCTCTGGTATTGACGGAGTTCGGAAACAACTGTTTGCTGCCAAGGAAAAAATGGAGAGAGCGGCGTGCATCACGAAGCCTTTGAACACATGAAGACCGCATATGAGAAGTATGTTGCGCCTTTGGGCACCGGCGAACTTCTCGAAGTTGGGTCCAAGAGCCGAAAAGCGGAATACAGGCACTTCTTCGAAAGCCACGGCTGGCGCTACACTGGTGCAGACCTAAAAGCGGGGCCGAACGTGACTGAAGTGCTGGACGATCCTTTCCATTTTCCGTTCACGAACGGGCAGTTCGACGTGATCATCTCCGGTCAAATGCTGGAGCATAACACAATGTTCTGGATGACTTTTATGGAAATGGCACGGGTGCTGCGCATGGGCGGTGTGATGGTGCATACCGCGCCGTCGCGTGGCCCAGAGCACAGGGCCCCTCAGGATTGCTGGCGTTTTTATCGCGATGGTATGATCGCTTTGGCGGATTGGTGCGGCATGGAGATTTTGCATGCCTCGACCGACTGGTCATCGGCGGATTTGGAGCGTAAGGCGCGGAATAAGCCCCGAACCGCCCGCCGGATGCAGCAAGACGCGCGGTTTCTCGATTCCGATTGGGGTGATACGATCGGGGTATTCTGCAAAACCCCTGAGTACGCGCAGAGCACCGGCGCCAGGT
>CAYWNJ010000574.1:0-2017 GCA_964459535.1 uncultured Rhodobacterales bacterium | reverse complement strand
CCCCACGGGGCGGCGCGATTGCGCCACCCCTCGGAACGGCGCTATCAGAACGACCGTCGTGTGCCCTGTTTTAAGGCCCAACTCTTTGGGGTTACCCCTACGGCCATCCTCGCTTAAGCGCTAAAGCAACTCGGCTGAGGGGATAATTTCAAAGAAAACGCCGCTGGACCAAACGCCAAACCAGCCATCTTCATGCACGCCAAGATCAACCAAGCGGTAGAAGGACTTGCGGTCAATCAGCGCCCACAAGTCCGAGCGGATATGGATATAAGGGGCAGGCTCGCCCGTCTCGGCATCCCGCTCGACCCGGATCCTATGCGCCTCTCCGGCAACGGCCCAATCCTCAACCCCCGTGACAAAGCGCAGAACTTGCGCAGGCCCACTCCCCTCTGCCTCAAAATCCACCGCGACAAAGGGCGCGTCATCCACCTGAATGCCCACCTTCTCGACCGGCGTGACCAGGAAATACGCCCCGTTCTCGCGTTTAAGAATCGACGAGAACAGCTTGACCAGCGCCGGGCGGCCAATCGGTGTGCCTTGATAGAACCAAGTCCCATCCCGCGCGATGCGCATATCCAGATCTCCGCAAAAGGGCGGGTTCCACAGATGCACCGGCGGCAAACCTTTGCTCTTTGTTGCCCCAATCGAGGCAACAAGGCCTTGCATGTCCGGTGTCACGGCTTTTTGTCCACTCATGGCTTTTGATTTACCCTCAAGGCGCAGTAGATTAGGTGCATATAATATTCATAGGAAGAATGTCATGACCGAAGCGGGCGCGGAAGAGATGATCGGCGAAATTGAAGCCCTGGGCGCAAAGCTTGCGCGGGCCAAGGCCTCGATCACCAATCGGTTCATTGGGCAAGAGCGTGTTGTTGAGCTAACGCTAACCGCTCTGCTCTGCGGCGGGCATGGGCTGCTTGTCGGCCTGCCCGGCCTGGGCAAAACCCGCCTGGTCGAGACATTGGGGACCGTCATGGGCCTCGCCGGGAACCGGGTGCAGTTCACGCCGGACCTTATGCCTGCCGATATCTTGGGCTCAGAAGTGCTCGACACCGCCGAGGACGGCACCCGCGCCTTTCGCTTTGTACCCGGTCCGATCTTTTGCCAGTTGCTGATGGCCGATGAGATCAACCGCGCCTCACCGCGCACGCAATCGGCGCTGCTGCAAGCGATGCAGGAAAAGACAGTGACCATCGCCGGAGCGGATCGCCCCTTGGGCGTGCCTTTCCACGTGCTCGCGACGCAAAACCCGATTGAGCAAGAGGGCACCTATCCGCTACCCGAAGCGCAGCTTGACCGGTTTTTGGTGCAGATCAACGTCGACTACCCCGACCGCGCGACCGAGCGGGATATCCTGCTGGCCACAACCGGCGAAACTGAGGCAGAGGCCAGCCAAGAATTCACCGCCGAAGAGCTGCTCGCAGCGCAGCACCTCTTGCGCCGGATGCCGGTTGGCGAGAGCGTTGTGGAAACGATCTTGGATCTGGTTCGCGCCTTCCGCCCCGAAGAGCCCGGCGCGTCCGAGCGAGTGCGCGAAACGGTCTCTTGGGGCCCTGGCCCCCGCGCGGCCCAGGCGCTGATGCTGGCCGTGCGCGCCAAGGCGCTGCTGGATGGTGAGCTTGCCCCCTCGGCCGAGGCCGTTGCTGATATGGCTTTGCCGGTGCTCAGCCACCGGATGGCTCTGAATTTCGCAGCGCGCGCGCGGGGTGATAGCCTTGCAGATTTGATCCACCAAACCTCTGCGGGCCTTATCAACGCAGCAGCAGCCGCGTGAACACGCCCGCCCCCACCCGCCAACTGCGCAGCCGCGCCGAGGCCGAGGCGGCGCGCCTGCCTGCCCTGCTTGCCCAAGCTGACCAGTTGGCGAGTTCCGTCTTGCTGGGCGATCACGGGCGGCGGCGTGTGGGGGTGGGCGATGATTTCTGGCAATACCGACCGGCGCAAGACGGGGACAGTCGACGCTTGATTGATCACCGCCGCTCCGCGCGCGGCGACACCCAATTCGTGCGCGAGCGCG
>CAYWNJ010000573.1:0-2020 GCA_964459535.1 uncultured Rhodobacterales bacterium | reverse complement strand
GTACGCGCCGCCCGTGGGGGCGGTCGGCGCGTTGCCATCCTTCGGATGGCTGGGGCTACGCGGAAACAAGATCAAAATTCGGTCGCCAGGCCATCGCCACCATTTTGATTGCATTTGACACTTGGCACCGCCGCATAGGCGCGCCAAACTCGGTCGCATGGATAACGATTGGATCAAGGATGAGTGGGCGCAGGATGGCGTCTTAACGCTAGTGTTAGATCATGCGCCGGTAAATGCGCTCAGCGCCCCCGCCCTGAACGCCTTTGCAGATCGGATTGAGGCGCTTGACGCCAAGGCAGTTGTCATCGCCTCAGCGCATAAGGTGTTTAGCGCGGGGCTTGACCTAAAGCGCGCGCAGGCCGCCGACCAAGCCGAAGCAACTGCGATTGTAGCGGGCCTGAATCGCGCGTTTTTAGCGCTCTTTGCCTGCCCGCTCCCCGTCGTGTGTGCAGCGGCAGGCTCGGCGATTGCGGGCGGGCTCTTTTTTGTGCTCGCCTCTGATTGGCGAATCGCGGGTCACGGGGCGCAATTCGGGTTGGCCGAGGTGCGCGTTGGCGTCGATTTCCCAGCCGGGCCGCTCGGCATTGCCCGCGCCGTCCTAGGACCTGTTGAAACGCGCCGGTTGATGCTGCCGGGCCAGCCCATTGATGCAGAAGCCGCCTATCAGCGCGGCATCGTCGATGATGTCTGCCCGCGCGACGCGGTTCGGGCAAAAGCAGAGGCAAAGGCCGCAGAGTTGGCGCAAATTCCAAGCGCCGCCTATGCGCGGATCAAGGCGCAGCTGCGCGGCGCTGAGATTGCTCAGATCAAAGCGGCCTGCGCTGCGGAAGAGGCGGCAGGTAGAGAGTGGATAGATACGGAGGCGCGTGCTGCGATGGCCCGACTACTGGGATGAGCTTAACCTTTGATCCGGCCCGCGCCGAGCGCATACGCACCTGGATGCAAGGCTATATCGACGCGCGCAAATTTGCGGGCAGTTCGGTTGTTGTGATGCAAGAGGGCGCGGAGGTCTTCTTTCACAGCTGCGGTCAGCGCGATCTAAGCACCGGGGCGCCTTTTACGCGCGATACGGCGGTGCGGATTTACTCGATGACCAAACCGATCACGTCTCTGGTCATAATGATGCTGGTCGAAGAGGGCCGCATTCACCTCGACGCCCCGGTCAGCGCAATTCTGCCAGAGTTTAGCGAGATGCGCTGCCTGGTGCCGGGCGCAATGGACATCACCCAGACAGAGCCTTGCGCAACGCCGACGCTGCACCAATTGCTGACGCATACCTCCGGCCTGACCTATTCGTTTAATCCGGGGCTTGTGGCCGAAGCGATGCATGCGGCGGACGAGCTTGTCTTTGGCCCGCGCCAAGGTGATTTGGCCGAGATGACAAGCCGCCTTGCCACGCTGCCGCTGGCCTTTCAGCCGGGGAAACACTGGGAGTATTCCGTAGGCATTGACGTGATTGGCCGCGTGATTGAGGAGATGACCGGCCAAAGCTTGGGCGAGGTGATGGCGGCGCGTGTCTTTGACCCGCTGGGCATGTCGGAAACCGGGTTCAAGATCCCGCATGCCGCAAAGGACCGCTTTGCCGCGCTTTATACGCCGCTATCCGGCAGCCCCATGGATCTTGGCCAGACCGCTCAGGGGGCGGAGACATTGCGGCTGGTTGAGGCACCACAAGACAGCGCCTATCACGCGCCAACGCTGCATTCTGGCGGCGGCGGGCTGGTTGGCACGATTGACGACTATCTGCGCTTTGCCGAGGCTCTGCGGATGGGCGGCAAGGGGCTGGTCTCGCCCAGCACGCTTGATTTTATGCAGCGCAATCACCTGCCCGGCGATATTGCCAGCATGGGCCCCTCAAGCTTTGCCGAACAGCCGATGGACGGCATTGGGTTTGGCCTCGGCGGTGCGGTTGTGCTGGATCCAGCGCGCACGCGGGTGCCCAGCTCGGCTGGGGATTTTTCCTGGGGCGGCATGGCCTCGACCTTCTTCTGGATTGACCGGGTGCCTGATCTCGCGGGGG
>CAYWNJ010000572.1:0-2025 GCA_964459535.1 uncultured Rhodobacterales bacterium | reverse complement strand
TTTGAGGTCGGCATGCAAGAGCCCGGCCGAATGGCAGGGCCTCCCTTGGTCCCCAACAGGGCGATATAATCATCGGTCATCTTGCTCTCTCTTTTCATCTTCGCGCATAGCTTCCTCGGCACTCATTAATCGCAAAGGCATTACTTGCCACCAATAAGCACAAGATCAAGACGCTTTTCAATGTGGTCTTGAACAGGCGTATTCCTGGCCCCAAAAGAGAAGGTGTTGGACACAGCAAGAAACCATGATACCGACCCGCGTGCCTTCTTTTTGCGTAGATCGCCATAAGATAAATAGTGCGCGAAGAGGACCACATCGAGCCAACCAGCAGAGAAGTCAAGATGAACGCGGAAGATGCTGATACAGTCCAGTCTGAACTCCTACGCGCTGTCGAGGAACACCGCCAACAGGTCCTTGCAAAGCGAGACGTTGTGGCCACGGATCGTGCCAAACGGGTTCCGCCTGCGATGGCGGATTATGCCTGGGTCGCGCTGGAGCAAAGGCTTGCGAACCTCGTTCGAAAAGCGGCCGGGATGGATGAAGTTACCGTTCAAGTTGATCAAATAGATCGCGCGACATTCGGCGGCGATATCGCGCTTAAAGTTCCGAGCCTTCTGAAACAGGGGGGTCCCAAGCGCTTCATTTCCGAATTTCAACCCTTAATCGCCGAGCTTTTGGGCGCGCAAGATATGGCCGATCTTGTCGCTGGTATCGAGCTTAAGGGGATGTATATCAATATTACCCTTGCCGATGAATGGCTTTTGCGGAGTGCCGAACAAGTTGTTCAGATGGGCGCGCGTTTCGGTCTGAACGATACACTTTCGGGTCAAAATATCATCGTAGATTACTCATCCCCCAATGTGGCGAAAATGCTGCACGCGGGGCATATTCGCTCAACAATCACCGGAGAGGTGCTATCCAATATCTACGACGCCAGCGGCGCGACCGTCTTTCGGGTCAACCATATCAACGATTTTGGCGGGTTCGGTTTTTTGCTCGAAGGCTATCGGCGTTTTGGGGACAAAATGCCAGCCGAATTGACCGAGAATGGCAAGCTTCTAGAGGTTTATGCGATCCGCCGCACCCTTGAGCGGGTTGTCGAGACCGGCAAGGACCCGGCAGACTGGGAGGCCGCTGAGCGCGAGACAATCCTTCGGTATTTCCCAGAGGTCACAGACGCGGCCTCGGCCCGCGCCGCTTTCGGGGCCTACACCCGCGCCTCTGACGAGCGCTTTAAAGATCTAGAGGAAGGCAAGGTCGAGGAAGTCGCCCTTTGGAAGAAAATGGTCGAATGGAGCTTGGAAGAATTCCAAAAATTCTACGACCTGCTCAATATCAATATCGACTTCGTTATCGGCGAAAGTTTTTACTATCACGATGGTCTTGAAGCCGTCGAAACCGCGAAAGCCTCAGGTCGCGCTGAAGTCTTTACGCAACAGCAGGTCGACGCGGCTTTGGCTGAGATTGATAACGCTCTTGCAGCGGGACAGCTTACCGAGGGCGAGGCTGATTTTCAGCGGCAGGGTGTCACAAAAGATCTCGGCGCGGCGGTGGTCAAGCTAGGCTCGGGCGAGCGGCTTGTTCTGTTGCGCTCAGATGGGCGCAGCATCTACGCCACCCGCGATGTGGGCGCGATTGCGCGCCGCAATGCGTTTTTTGCACCGGACAAAATCGTCTATGTGGTTGGCCAAGAACAGCGGTCACACTTTAAGCGCTTGTTTGAAGCTGCGGATCAACTTGGGTTGACCGCCGATGGTCTACCGGAACTTTTGCACCTCTATTTTGGTTTCTATATTGATCAAGAGACAGGAAAAAAGCTCTCTTCGCGCGCAAGCGTGTCGAATGTTCTGGCACTGCTTGAGCAAGCGGAACTGTATTTTTTAAAACGCTTGTCAGAGCGCGGGGGGATGACGGAGGCAGATCGCGCAAAAGCCGCACGAGAATTGACGGTCGGCTCCCTCATCTTCAACGACCTCAAACAAGATATCAAAGGGACAGTCGATATCGACGTGTCCAATCTTGCCA
>CAYWNJ010000571.1:0-2027 GCA_964459535.1 uncultured Rhodobacterales bacterium | reverse complement strand
CGCCATCCCGCGGTCTGGCTTTCGCCCGGCTCTGTGCGCTGTGGCAATGTCTGCTTCCAGTCAGTGGTGTCTCAGGTTCAAACCGAAACGCTATATAATGTAGTTGTTGGGCTATATAGAAAAGCCCTTGCCAGGCTGTGACGCCAAGCAAAGGCCGCTGGTTCTATCGAACGTTTGCTTCGGCACGCGCTGTGCTGCCAAAACGCCGGTTTGGATTAGCCGATCAATTCAAGCTCGGCGAAGAAGTAGGAAATCTCGGACGCCGCGGTTTCGGGGGCGTCCGATCCGTGAACAGAGTTTTCGCCAACACTTTCTGCAAATTCCGCGCGAATCGTGCCGGGTGCCGCATCGGCGGGGTTCGTCGCGCCCATGACTTCGCGGTTTTTCGAGATGGCGTTCTCGCCTTCCAAGACCTGGGCGACAATTGGCCCCGAGGCCATGAATTCGCAAAGCTCATCGTAAAAGGGGCGACCTTCGTGGACGGCATAGAATACGCCTGCTTGTTCTTTGCTAAGCTGGAGGCGCTTTTGGGCGACAATCCGAAGGCCCGCCGCCTCGAACTTAGCATTGATCGCGCCGGTCAAGTTCCGACGCGTGGCATCAGGCTTAATGATAGAAAAAGTGCGTTCAAGCGCCATTGATAGTCTCCATTTAGAGCAAGTGTTATGCGGTCAAACCGCCTTTGCGGCGACCCCGTAACACGCGGCTAGGTGCTTTGAAAACCCCGCATTGACGCAGTACCGATCGGGGGGCGTGCCGACGTTGCCTAGCGTTTGCCGTAGTAAAGGCCCACGACATGCTCCGCCTCTGCGAAGAACAGCCAGCGCGAGATGATAACGCCTGTGAGGTGCAATATGGCGGCCAACGCCCCGGCAAAATGCGGGGCGGGTAAAATCAGCAGGCAAGCAATTGGCAATAGGATTGCAAAGACGATGGAAAGGGTTCTGAGCTTAACGCTATGCCGTCTGCCCACGACATGCACAAACTCGCGCAGCAGGTAGTTTGTACCGGTATGGGGCGGTTCGAACGCTCGGACTTTGCCGCGCTTGCCCAGGCCGGTGGCTGTTGCGAGTGTGCTGCCTGCCGTCGCAAAGGCGTTGTCGCCAACAAGCCATGTCCCGACCAGCACCACGCCTGAAAGCGCGATCAGCCAGATCGCAGGGGTTATTTGCCCGGCCAAAAGCGCGCCGCCCGCGATAGAGAGGCTTAGAAACAGCACAGGCGTTAGGGGCGAGTGCCAGCGCGGCACGGTTTTAAGCTGGGTGTAGATCATCGACGTTGTAAAGACGGTCAGCACGCTGAGCCCGGCACCAATCCAACCGAGCGGTGCCCAGCGTGTCCCTAAAAACACGGCGCCGATGGCATAAGCGCCCATCACCATGAGCGCCGCGACGGCGCACCAGCCCTCGCGGCTAAGCCAGCTTGAGCGCCACTGCGTGAAGGCTTTGAGCGCGCGCTCGGGGTGGCCAAGGTGAAAGGTCGAGGCCATCAAGCCTCCTACTGCAAGCGCATAGGCGATAAAGAAAAAGGCAAAGGCGACCCAGCCGGTGACGCCTGGGAAGCCCGCGCCAAGCCAGGCGAGCAGTCCAAAGCCGAGGCCCGAAAGAGTTGTGAAGATAATAACGGAGGGGGCCGGATGCATCAGATCCTCGCAAGTGTTTTGTCAAGCCACGCAACAAAGCCCGATGCTTCGGTTGCAACTGGTTCAAGATAGGGGGCCAATATGTCGAATTCGGGCACCTCGTCGCGGGGGCGCGGGGGGAGGTATTGGTTGACCGGGCGTGTGCCTTGCTCGGGCATCAGATCAATGCCGCCGCGCTCGGCCACTAATTGGCTGACATCGCTTTCAGGATCAGCGAGATCGCCAAAATGCCGGGCTCCGGCGGGGCAGGTACGCACGCACGCGGGTTGGCGGTCTTCTTCGGGAAGGTTTTCGCTGTAAATCCGGTCAACGCAGAGGGAGCATTTTTTCATCACCTTTTAGATCGGGTCCATTTAGCGCGAGGCATAGGGGTAAACCCCAGAGG
>CAYWNJ010000570.1:0-2030 GCA_964459535.1 uncultured Rhodobacterales bacterium | reverse complement strand
TGTTTGGTCTTTCTGGTTTGGGGTTCGCTCCTTTGGTGCGATTGAACAAAAGGGGAACAATCACGCCATAGAAGTGCCTGTGGGGCAAGGATTATTTTCCTAGCTGCATGCGTGCGTGTGTCGGGCAGAGCAGAGCTGCTGGCGGCTAGCGGGCATGGCCTTGCGTCTTTTCCTGCCCTTGCCCTGCCTGGGCTTGGCGCATTTCCTTGAACATCTCTCGATCCAAGTCTTGGGCGCGGTGGTGGGCTTGGCGGCTGAGTTCGGCTAGGCCGAGCATGTCCTTGGGCCGGAAGTTGGAGGTGTTCTGCAGGTTGCCCTCTTTGTCCTTGTAAGTGCGCGAGAGGGTGACGGCGTGATAGGCGCCGTTCTCGCTCTCATTGCGCCAAATGGCGGCTTGCAGGGGCCCTTCGCGCAGGGTGTCGACAGGGCGCTGTTTGGGGTCTGTTTCGTTGGCCATGGGATATGCTCCTGGTTGGGTGTGGTTTTGAGAGTGCTGCGGGCTGGCGCGGCGGCGTTCCGCGTCCCAGCGGCGGTTGAAGTTGTCGCGATCAACTTCAGCAGCCCAGCTCGGGGCCGGTCGCAGATACGGCTGGTCGGCTTGGACCATGTGAGAGCCTTTAGACGGACCACGCTGGCCGAGTTCGGGCGTATTCGCGTTTGCTGCCGCGAAGGTTCTGGCGATGCGCAGCTCCGCCATCCGCGTGTCAAAGTCGCTGCGTGGCAGGTCCGGCACTTGGCTGGCATAGCTGCGATATGGGGAATACCGGGGCGCCATGGGTCAGTGCTCTACCTGGGACCAGATCCCGCTGCGGTATTGCGGAAAGTGCGCAAAGCGGTGCGGGACAGGCTCGGTGATCACCCGGCGGGTGCGCTTGCCCCAGCGTGTTTGCACGTCGACGCGATCCAAGGGCGGGTGGAATGGGTTGGGATGATAGAGGCCCGCCAGCGCAGGATCCGTCCAATAGGGCCGCCGCTCGATCCGGATTGGGTACGGGACGTCTTCATGGAACAGGATCGCCATATCGCCCGGCATGTTCATGATCTCGTCGGGCATGCCGAGTTGACGATGCTGCTTGCTTTGGAGCTGGGCGGCGAAGCTTTGATGGGCGATGGAGATGCCCGCTTGCAGCGGGTCCCCGCCGCCGATGAGAGCCTGCAGCGCTTGGTTCCGGGCATGCACGGCCCGTTCCTGCGCCATGCGGTCATCATAGGCCAGCGTCTGGCTGCCCATGCGGCGTGCCACGTCCTGGGCGCTTTCCCAATCGCCACGCAACGCGAAGTTCAAAGATGCGCCCGAGCCGGACAGCAACAGATCTTTGGCATTTTTGGCCAAATCGTTCATCTGCGCATTGGACTGCATCACCGCGATGGGCTGGCAGCCAATCCCGGCCCCATATGAGAACAGACGCGGCACTAAGGGGAACCCGCCGCCAGTTCCGCCTGCGAGCTGCCCACATTCGTCCATGAGGAACGTGATCCGTTGAGCGGCAGGCGCGCGGGACTTGAGAAGCATGACAGCAACGAAAGCGGCCTTCAGGATTGGCGCCCAAGCCCCGATGAACTCCGCAGGCGGCATGAGATAGACCTGCCAGGCTTGGTCACTGGATACGAGATCGGCCAGGTTCATTGTATATGGAGGCGATACGGCCTCCATGAGCTGCGGGTCGGTCAGGCAGGCAACGGACTTCAGGAGCTCGCCGAGAATACCGCGGAAGCCCCCGCTGACATCATCGCGGCTGGTGGCAATCTCGGCCTCCACTCGGCGGACCAATTCAAACTGCGACTGAGACATGGCAAAGGCGAAGTCTAGCCATGCGTCTCCGCCCACGGGGATTAGATTGATGGCCCGGAAGAGATCGGGATATCGGAGCACCCCGAATTGCTCGATACAGGTGAGCGCGATGGCCTCGCCATATTCCCGGGCACGCCCCTCGAAGAAGATGCCCTGGGGAGAGCCCGATGGCGGGATCTTGTTCTCCCACTTGACCTTCATGTCAGAGATCAGAGAGGGACTGTCCAAGGTCATGTGG
>CAYWNJ010000569.1:0-2036 GCA_964459535.1 uncultured Rhodobacterales bacterium | reverse complement strand
TAGATCGTGACCGAATGGCCGCGTTCGTGAAGCAGCAGTCCTGCGGCAAGACCGGCCGGTCCGCATCCGGCAATCGCGATGTTGATTGGCCCCATGAAAACCGTTTGTGGCGTATGTCACGCGCCGGGCCAACCCCCCGGGAAACATGAAAAGTTTGAACGCGCGCTCAAGCGCCCGCAAACGCCCCGCACCCCGGACTTGATCCGGGCGAAGGGAACCGCGCCGAGGATTTCAGGAATGGTGGGCTGCGATGAGCCAACCTCGAACCCACCGGGTTCGCAAGCGCGAGAGCGCGCTGGCCGGTCAGGCCGCCCCTCGGAGACATGAGCCCGAAAGCCTTTTGGGCGAATTGTCGCGAGAGAAAGAATGGTGGGCCGGATCACGAAATTCTAGAACAGATTTTCGAGGAACTCCGGGACTGGGAAATCCAGCTCAAACACGCCGATATTAACTGGGATGAACTCGACGATCCGGGCTTGGACGAGCCTGATCTGGGATTGTGAGGTGCGTGATGGAAGAACGCAGACTCTCCATCCGACTGTCATTTGAACAATATGCCTCCTTAGAAGCGAAGGCCGGTCGCAAGACGGTTTCCCAATATGTGCGCGAAGAGAAGGGGCTGATTGAAAAAGCGCGCCCAAAAGCTTCCCGCAAGCCTCGCAATGATGAAGTGCTGCTGGCGCGCATTCTTGCCGCACTTGGCTCATCGGATATGCCGCATTCCATGCGCGATATCGCCGATGCTGCGCGAAATGGCGCGTTGCCGGAATCGCCTGATACGCTGCTGACGTTGCAAGCTGCTTGCCTGACGATTGAGAAAATCCGCCACGATCTGATCAAAGCGCTCGGCATCAAGCCTGATGGTCCAGCCCCATGATCCTTGAAGGCAACAGCCGTGGCGGTGCGAAGAACTTGGCTGATCACTTAATGAGTCACGAGAATGATCATGTGACCGTGCACGATCTTCGCGGTTTTGCCGCTGATGATCTGCATGGCGCTCTCAATGAAACCTATGCAATCAGTCGAGCAACGCAGTGCAAGCAGTTTCTCTACTCGCTCTCCCTCAACCCGCCCCCTTATGCGCGAGTAAGCTCTGAGGAGTTTGAGGCTGCGATTGACCGCGCTGAGGAGCGTCTAGACCTAAGCGGACAGCCTCGCGCCATAGTTTTTCACGAAAAGGAAGGTCCGGGCGGTATGCGTCGTCATGCCCATGCGGTGTGGAGCCGTATTGATGGTGAAACCATGACGGCGCGTAATATGAGCTTTGATCGCGAGAAATTACAGGAAGTGAGCCGCGAGCTCTACCGGGAGCATGGTTGGCGCATACCGGAGGGTTTTGCAGACCGCTCAAAGCGCGATCCAAGGAACTACAGCCTAGCCGAGTGGCAACAGGCCAAACGGCAAGAAAAGCACCCTGACGAGGTCAGAGAAGCGATCTCCGATAGCTGGGCAATCTCAGACAGCGTCCAGACCTTCTCACATGCTTTGGAGGAACGCGGATTCTATCTCGCTCAAGGTGACAGGCGAGGCTTTGTGGCGGTCGATACCGATGGGGAAGTGCATTCCATAGCGCGCCGCGCGGGTATCAAAACCAAACAGGTCAATGAGCGTCTGGGTGATCCAAGCGACCTGCCGAATGTAGAAGCCGCAAGAGACGCGATGGCTCAGGACATGAGTCAGATGCTGGGACGGCTCTACAACGAACAAGCCAGCCAAGCGAAAGCGGACAAGGAACGCCAAGAAGCCGAAAGGCAGCGCATGATTGAGGCGCAACGCGCCGAGAGACAACGCTTTGATCAAGAGCAACAACAGCGCCAGTTGCAAGAACAAGCCGAACGGCAAGAGCGCTTCCGGCGCGGCATTCTAGGGCTTTGGGACCGCATTACAGGGCAGCATCGCCGGATAGCTGAGCAAAACCGTTTGGAGACAGAAGCGGCACAGCAACGAGACCGCGAGGCGCGAGATAAGATTATCTTCGATCAACTCGAAGAACGCCAGCGACTGAGTGAGCAAGCGCGAGAGCGGCAGAATGAGTT
>CAYWNJ010000568.1:0-2036 GCA_964459535.1 uncultured Rhodobacterales bacterium | reverse complement strand
GGAAACTGGCGGCGTGCTCGTTATAACTGGGCTGTGGGATGTGAACGCGCCCGCGCGGTGCTAGACTTGGGATCTGCGCGATCAAGGCCGAGACACCCGGCGCGGGCAGGATCGCCACGCGCTCGGGCACCTCCCAGAATTGCCGCGCTGCTGCGACGAGTGCATCTTGCGCGGATTGATCCGGTAGTGCGGTCCAAGCATCCGGCGCAAGCGCTGGGAGGGGATAAGGAATGGGATTGATCCCGGTTGACAAATCCAACCACTGCGCCCGCGTCCCGCCAAAGCGTTCCATAGCCGCATCAAGATTGCCACCATGCTCCCGCATCTCAGCACTCAAACACGTTTCTCCCTCGGGTAAAGTTCTGCGCTTGTCAAAGCCGAAGGCGCGCGTGAGCACAAGGCAATTTAAGCCTGCTAATCAGGATTATTCACTCAAGTGAAACGCTACAAACCCGCCCGCCCATGCGGTTCATCCCAGTTGATCTCTGGATTGATCGGGAGAATGCGGTGGGGGTTAATGCTGTCATGGCTATAGTGATAATGCCGCACGATATGAGGCATGTTAACCGTCTCCGCGATGCCGGGCACTTGATAGAGGTCGCGTGTATAGGCCCAAAGGTTGGGGTAATCTGTGAGCCGGGCACGGTTGCATTTGAAATGCAGATGATAGACTGCATCAAACCGCACAAGGGTCGTAAAGAGCCGCCAATCGGCCTCGGTCTGGTGCTCCCCCATCAGATAACGGCGCGTGCTGAGCCGCGCCTCAAGCCAATCCAGCGTGTCAAAGAGCGGGGTAATCGCCGCGTCATAAGCCGCCTGCGTGGTGGCAAAGCCGCATTTGTATACGCCATTATTGAGCGTGTCATAGATCCGCGCGTTCACAGGCTCAATATCGCTGCGCAGCGCCTCGGGCCAATAATCGTCTTGGTTCCCCGTCAGCCCGTTAAAGGCGCTGTTGAACATCCGTATGATCTCGGCGCTTTCATTGCTGACGATAGTCTCGCGATGCTTGTCCCACAGGATAGGAACGGTGACGCGCCCGCTATAGGCCGGGTCCGCCTTGACGTAGATATCGCGCGCAAAGGGCAGATGGTAAAGGCGATCTCCGGTCGCGCCATTGCCATCGGCCTCAAATGTCCAGCCTTCTGACAGCATATCGGGATGCACCGCATCGACACTAATGTGCTCTGAAAGCCCTTTAAGCTGCCGAAAGATGAGTGTGCGATGTGCCCATGGGCAGGCATAAGACACATAAAGGTGATACCGACCACTTTCAGGCGCGAAATCGCTACTCCCGTCGTTGGTAATCCAGTTTCGAAATTGCGACTCGGATCGCTTGAACGCTCCGCCTGTCGCAGCGGTGTCATACCATTTGTCATGCCAAATGCCGTCGATGAGTAAGCCCATAGTGCTGCTCCTTTAAGCGCTGCCATGAGATTTAAGCGCCTGGCGCGCGCTGCCAACGCGCAGGGCCTCTGCATAGGTGCACATTTCTGCAACACTTGCCGAATGTCACGAATGTTTAACTTGATCGTAGCAGATGATGCGGCAACTTGGGACCATAAGAAGTTGGGATTCGCTGCCATGTCTTTTTTGCCCAAAGAAGTTCAAGCTGGCTTGGACAAAGCCCGCACCGAAAGTCTGCGTAAGGCGTCTCGCCTGCGGGTCTCCGTGGGGGATGTGACTTATCCGGTGCTTCGCATGTGGAAAACCGGCTTTGCCATCGCGCTTGAGGACGCGCCCAATTTGCGCGGTTTTGTCGATCTATTTGACGGCTCAGTCCACCTCTTTCAGTGCCTCATCGTCGCATCTCAAGAGGAAGAACTGGAGATGCAGTACGAGTTCAAACGAGCCACAGCGATCTCCCAAGGCCCCGCTTTGGATTTTGAGAAGCCTGCCGATGCACCCGTCGCATTGATAGAGGTCGCACGCCTCGCGCGCTGAGAGACCTAAGGCTTCCCGCCTTTAACCTGAGGCGCCTTCCCTCGAATTTATCGCCTGCGCAACAGGCACTGTTGCGCCGCGCCGTTCCGCCC
>CAYWNJ010000567.1:0-2037 GCA_964459535.1 uncultured Rhodobacterales bacterium | reverse complement strand
CGCGCGGGCTGTGGCCTCGATGCAAGTCAGCGCCGTTCAGATCCCTGGCGCAGATGGTGATATGACCGCGATGGCCGCCCACGCCCCCACAATTACAACATTGCGCCCTGGCGTGCTCAAAGCCGACGGCCCCGATGGGGCGGCGGAATATGTTGTCACCGGCGGCTTTGCCGAGATTAGCAGCGCCGGCGTTTCGGTTTTGGCCGAACAAGCAATTGCCCGCACAGATATGACCCAAGAGCAGATGGACACTATCTTTGACGCAGCGCAGTCGTCATATGCACAGGCAAAAGAAAGCGGCTCTGCCTCTGTCGATGCGGCGGCCAAGCTGCTTTCGGATGTCACGGCCATGGGTACGCAAATTGGGCTCACAACCAAAGCGCCAACTCTCTGATAGCCTGTTGCCCCTTGGGGTCGCCCCAAAGCGCCTCACGTCACACCGCACATACTCTAAAAGCGTCCATATTAATTTGGCGTACAACTTCTTGTTGTCGTAGGAAGCGCGCTTTAAGTATTTAAGGCGTTTTCCTTGCAATTACGGGCGCAGTTTGCTTTGTCAGCTTAGGGGCAAAATAAACGCATTGCCCAGGAAGACCGATGAAGCGCTTGCGGAACTATATGATTGGGGTGGATCAGGGCGAGGCCGTGGTTTTTTCCGATTTTGAAGATGGCGGGGAAATGTGGGTGGGCCAAGGCCCGCGCGAGCGTCGCAAACAAATCCAGTTCTCGGATACCTTCCGTACGCCTCCGACGGTTCAAACCTCGGTCAGCCTATGGGATCTAGACACTCAGACGGCGTTTCGCGGCGATGTGAAGGCAGAGAATATTACGACAAAAACCTGCGATATTGTGTTTCGCACCTGGAGCGACACGCGGGTGGCACGGGTGCGGGTGGCCTGGCTAGCAATTGGCGAACTAAGTGACCCGGAAGACTGGGATCTCTACTAACGCTTCTTTTGCTCAATCAAAATATGACGCATTCAAATTCGCAATGAATTTGAATTCAATTTAACAAGAACGCCCTCGCGCCTACTCTCGCGCATAGCTGACGTCATAAATCGGCTCAAGCGTGGTCGCCTCAAACAAGGAGGAGACGGAGGTGCCATTCCAAATATTCAGGATCGCCTGGGCAAAGATCGGGGCCGTGGGCACAATGCGGATATTCGGCGTTGCCTTGATCTCCGGGGTTGGCGCGATGGTGTCGGTAATCACCAAAGATTTCATCACCGAGTTCCGCACACGCTCCACCGCAGGCCCGGACAAAACACCATGAGAGATATAGGCATGCACTTCGCGGGCACCATTGTTCAGGATTACCTCTGCCGCCTTGCAAAGCGTGCCAGCCGTGTCGCAAATATCGTCAATAATCAGGCACGTTTTATCCGTAACATCCCCAATGATGGTCATCTCAGCCACTTCGCCCGGCTTTTCGCGCCGTTTGTCCACAATCGCCAGCGGCGCCTCCAGCCGTTTTGCCAATTCGCGTGCCCGTGCAACACCGCCGACATCGGGGGAAACGATCATAAGCTGATCAAGACTGTCCTTAAATTCCGTCTGAATATCGAGCGCAAAAATCGGCGAGGCATAGAGGTTATCAACGGGTATGTCGAAAAACCCCTGAATCTGCGCGGCATGAAGATCCATCGTCAGCACCCGCTCAATCCCTGCCCCAACAAGCATATTGGCCACCAGCTTTGCGCTAATCGGTGTGCGCGCCTTGGTGCGCCGATCTTGGCGCGCATAGCCAAAATAGGGGATCACGGCAGTGATGCGCGCCGCCGAGGAGCGGCGTAGCGCATCACACATGATCAGCAGCTCCATTAGATTATCATTTGCCGGGTTGGACGTGGACTGAATAATAAACATATCCTCGCCGCGCACATTCTCGAAAACCTCGACAAAATTTTCTCCGTCGTTAAACCGCTCGACCCGTGCATTGACCAAACCGATCGGCACGCCGCGATGAACACTCATCCGCCGCGCGATGGCCTGAGCGAGCGGCGGATTGGCATTGCCAGAGATCAATTTAGGTTCTTG
>CAYWNJ010000566.1:0-2039 GCA_964459535.1 uncultured Rhodobacterales bacterium | reverse complement strand
CATGACGTCGCCTTCGAGCGGCGGCACGGCATTCGCGATGGGGGCCAGAGCTTGACTGATGATGTCGAGCGCTTGCGTTACCATCACTTTGTCCGTTCGCGCCTGTCCAGTTTTGGCGAGCATGTCGCGATACCGCGCGCCTTCGATCGTGTTGCAAAGCGCGGGAAGGGGTGGGATTTCTTTTGCCAAGCCTTCCGCCTCAAAAAGCGCTCTGCCAGTTTCCATGAGTTGCACGCCTAGAACAGTCGGCATGTCTGGCGACCAATGCCGTGTCAGCCCGTCCATGATCTCTTCTTCCGAGAGTTGGACAGTTCCAGCCTGCGCGTGATCAAACAGTAGTTGGGTTTCTTCGCGGGCCAGCCGCTCAAGACGCTTGGGGTTATCCTTCCAAAGGCGATAGCCGACATAGGCCGGAATGCCGATCAATGCGATCCAGGACACCACGACTGCCGCAATGAGGATCATGGCCAACGCCATCCCAAAGAGCACAAGGCTCACATAATCCTGGGCAAAGCTGCGCGACATCAGAACTCAACCACCGTGCGATCGGCCGTATCGGCATTGTCATCGAGCCAGAGCTTCATCTGCTGGAGCGCATCCAACAGTGTTTCCTCATAGATCTTGGAGTGGCTCGGCGTTGCACAAAGAAACCGATCAATCGCGCCGTCCAATAGGTCTTCGACGCGCAGTTCAAACTTCTCATCTCGATCGTCAACCTTCGCCGTTGCCGGACGACGATCCATCAGTTTGGCTTTCAGCAAATTTCTTTGTTTGATGATCTGTTTCTCTTCATGGGTAAAAGCAACCTGAAGGATCACCTCGTGATAGGTGGTTTTAAGAATGAGGCCCCTGCGGACAGTGTCATGGGAAACAGAAACCCGCATGCACTAGAGCCTCTTGGCATGAAAGGGTGGCGAGGGTGGGGAAGAACCTGCAGGGGCAGGTGAAGTCGCAGCGCCTAATTCGGCGTTTTGGTGACACCATGAACCGCAATGTTCAGCTATGTTTCCCCACACTCGACCCCCATAGAGGTTGGGGGTGCGTGTGGGGGTCAATCGCGCCATCAGTTCTCCTAAAAGTGAGGTCGATAGCTTCCTCACCCCAGGGTCCGATCGACGTATTTTTGCGCGGCGTGTTCGCTGTAAAACATCCGTTCGCCGACCAGGAACTTGTTGTCTTTCTTGATCACTTCGACACCACGATACTCAATGGCCTCAGTGGCGGGAGCAATTTGCGGAACGGTTTGCAGGCTCGCGCTTTGGTTCACGCCCAACTGATCTACATAGGCCTTTGCTTTGTCCAGATCATGGAACATCAGACCGGCATATTTGTAAGTGCCATTCTCGACACCAATTGTTGCACCGTTGTACGAAATGGGCGCTGCAGGTTCTGCATCTGATTTCGCACCATTTGCATCTGATGCGCTTGCCGGCGCAAAAGTCGCGCTACTGGTCAGAGGCGGTTCTGGTCTTTCCGTTTGCGGTGCTGCGCTAAAGGATGGGTCGGCGGCCACACCGCTCTGACGGAGCGCTTGTTTCGAGACCTCCAAGGTGTCGCGCGCAACCTTGAGCAACTGTTGGCTGTATTCAGCGCTGTCTACCGCTGCGCGTCCATTTTGGCAGATGACCAATCCAAGAAAGCCAACGAAGGCCAAGCCGACGCCGGGAAGGAACGCCGAGACAATAGCGAAGGTCGACGCGCTTGAGCCGAAACCGCGCCCCACTTGGCTCGCCGTCACGAGACCGCCAAACGCGACGATCGCGCCCAGGGCTATGACTCCCCAGGCCAAGAATTCCAATGTACTGTAGTAACCGCGTGCAGCTTCATAAGACCGCATACTTCCCCCCAAGATTGCTTATGCCGGAAGCGTGCAATCTAAGGCTGCGCTCTGTCAAACCCTTTGTACCTGGCGCGGCGTCCCGTCGCTCCAATCAAAAACCGCCCCGGAACGGAGCGGTTGGCCAGTGGCCTTGAAAAAACTGGTTAGCCCATCGCAGCAGCCAGCCGGTTTGATGGGCCTTGCATGGCTTCTTCCGCCG
>CAYWNJ010000565.1:0-2057 GCA_964459535.1 uncultured Rhodobacterales bacterium | reverse complement strand
GTCAAGCTCGGTGATGGGGCGGACATCGATACCCGAACCCCGTTCGGACCCCGCATCCCAACCGGGCCGCACGCCGAGCAGGGCCAGGGCCATCGCGAACTCCTCACCCGCCGTGCGCATCGTGGCCGAGCCCCAGAGGTCCACAACCAGCGCCTTGGGCCAGTCGCCATGGTCTTGGAGGTGCCGCCGGATCAGCTCATCCGCAAGCCGCACCCCTTGCGTATAGGCCGCGCGGGTCGGGACCGAGCGCGGATCGGTCGTGTAGATGTTGCGCCCCGTCGGCAGGACATCGCTGCGCCCGCGATAAGGGCTGCCCGAGGGGCCCGCCTCGATCCGCTTGCCATCCAGCGCATCCAGCAAGGCGCGCTTCTCGGCAGTGACCGACGCTTTGGTCTCGAACGGCGCGCCGGGTTGCGCGGGGCGGCCCCAGATATGCAGCCCTTCGCCGAACTGGCTTTCCTTGATATCGCAGACAAAGCGGTCAATGCGCGTGATCGCCTCGGCGCTGCAACTGGCCGCTTCTAGGCCCAGATCATCCTCTAGCCCCAAGGCTTGCGCCTCGGTGCGGATGTCGCCTTGCAGCCGGTCACGGCGTTTGGGGTCCAGGCCGTCGGCGTTTGAGAACTCGTCCAGCAGCGCCTCAAGATAGGACAGCCGCTCGGGCGCGCCACTTGTGCGCAGCGGTGGGGGAATATGGCCGAGGGTCGCCGCCCCGATCCGTCGCTTGGCCTGCGCCGCTTCGCCCGGATCATTCACGATGAACGGGTAAATCACGGGCAAGGTGCCAACCAGCACCTCGGGCCAGCAGGTGCTAGAGAGGGCCACCGACTTGCCCGGCAGCCACTCCAGCGTGCCATGCGCGCCGATATGGATCAGCGCGTCGGCATTACTTTGAAGCCAGAGATAGAACGCAACATAGGCATGGCGGGGCACGCGGGAGAGGTCGTGATACTCGTCCGCGCGCAGCTTTGGCGCGCCGCGCTCGGGTTGAAGCGCGATAATGGCGTTGCCCTGTTGCAGCGCAGTAAAGCGGATCTGGCCATCTGCGATGTCGGGGTCTTGCTCTGGCGGGCCCCAGGCCGCGTGCAAATCCGCCCGAAGCTGCTCTGATAGCTCTGCCAGGGCCGCTTTGTAGGCGGTGAGCGGCCAGACCATTGTGTGGTTCGAAAGCTGGGCGGGCAGATCCTCGGGGCGTTCCGCGATGCCATAGCCCGCTTCCGCTAAGTCATCCAGGATCGCGCGGGCAGAGGCGGGGGCATCAAGGCCCACCGCATGGCCCATATTCCAGCGCTTGCCGGGATAGGTCGAGAGGACCAGCGCAGGGCGTCTTTGCGTCGCCGGGGTGCGGGCCAGGCGCAGCCAGCCCTCAACGCGGGCGATGACGGCGTTGATCCGCTCGGCGTCGGCGACATGGCCAAAGCGCGCGTATTCAAGATGAGTATCGCGTTTGGCGGGTTCCTTGAACGAGACAACGCCGCCCATCAGCCGCCCATCCACCTCGGGCAGGACGACATGCATCGCAAGGTCGGCGGGCGAGAGGCCCCGCTCGGCCTCGGCCCAGTCCCGGCGCCGCGCGGTCGAGAGTGCGACCTGAAACACTGGTACCTCTGCCGCGTCCAGGGGCGAGCGGCCATCCGCGCCGCGTCCTGAAAAGGAGGTTGCGTTCACAATGGCCGACGGCGCATAGCGCGCGATCTGCTCGCGCAGCCACTCCGCGGCCTTGGGTGCTTTCAGAGAAGGGGCGTAGAGGGCGAGAACCTCATAGCCTTTGGCCTTAAATCCGGCGATGAGGGCCTCAATCGGGGCCGTATCCGCCGCGACAAGGTACGAGCGATAGAAGGTGATTAGCACTCTTTCACCGGTTGAGTGCGCGATTTCGGCGGGGTCAAAGACACCGCGTTCAGGCGACCAAGCGCCCCAGTCCGGCAGCGCCTTTGAGCCCGGAACCGGCCCCGCATAAAGCCCAGTGGCCAGCGCCATCTGCGCCAGCGCCGCCTGTGCCGCCACCACACCGCCGGTATCGCAGAGGTGTTGCAAGCGGCGCAGTGTCGAGACCG
>CAYWNJ010000564.1:579-2059 GCA_964459535.1 uncultured Rhodobacterales bacterium | reverse complement strand
TGTTGGTGATCTCGACAAAGACGGGTGCGTACTTCTCTACCTGCTTCTCCTTGAAGAACTGCGGGGTGATGGTAGCCTGGGCGGCGATGTGGACCTTGTCGTGAGACTTCAACGCAGACGCCATCTGCTGGTTGGTAACCACCTCGGCGATGTCGGCCGCGGACGCATCTGGGTTTTCGGCCAGGTACTTCTTGGTGGCCTCCACAGCAAGCCCTGAACAAACGAACGAACGGACAGAGGTTAGCGTGCGGCAGTGCGGACAAACGACGATACGGTTCCGGGGGACTTACTCATGGCGCCCTCGTCATCCACACCGGCCTCGGAATCCACCGAGCCCTGGTCGTCCGCGGCAGCGTCGAGACCGTCATCTTGCTTCTTGCCGAACAAAGCGTCCTTGATGTAATCGCCACCTCCTTCCTTGTCCTTCTTGTCCTTCTTCTTGTCCTTCTTGTTCTTCTTGCCCTTCCCCTCCTTCTTCGCCTTTTTGTCCTGGGCGAGAATGTACGTGCAGAGCTTGTGTCCCATGTCCACCATCTCCTTGGCTCCACACGCAGCGCACTTGTGGTAGATGCACTCGCTCTTGATCTTGTAGTCCGTTTCGGGGAGATGGCAGTTGGGACAAAGAACGAACTTGTCGATGTACCGGTGAATCAGGTCCTGCAACACTGTGTCGATGTGCGCACCGTTGACGACGGCGCGGTCCGTATCAGCGTTGTATGTCGTCTGCGCTCCAAGCTCGCAGCCAAAGAATTTCGTGACTTCGCCTGGCTCACGGTGAAGGCTCAGACCGACATCGGAAATGTTGGGAATGACGGTCTTGATGCCGTTTCCACGGCCCTCGATCTTGCCGTACACGGCGGGCATCTTGTAACGGTATTCAGGATCATCGACCGGAGTCGTTCCGGCAATGTTGATGATGGTTCCTCCTCGAATCGGCATTGTTTTCTGTGCTATTCGTACCTATTCGTTGATTCGCTGGTTCGTTTCGTTCTTGGACAGGTAGACTGCGCCTTGGATGTTTCTTTTTCTTTTTGTTTTTCTTTCTCTGCCTGCTTAGGTATTACTGCCTTTTATTCTTGTTGGTAGAGCACCAAACGTATCGTATGTCTTTTGAAACGAGAATCTTGGCGGCAACCGACACGACGGTATCGGAAGGAAGTTGATCGATGGCGGTTCTTGCACGCAGTCACGAATGGTGGCTGCAAGGGTATTATTCTCGTCGGACTCTGTAATGATGCACGCTGTTCGGCTCAAAGCCATGGACTGCGTCACTGTGTTGCTTGCTCGTCTCGCTCGCAGAGGTAAAGACCGTTTGTGGCTGCAGTTGGCAGAAAGATTCTCCCCAAGACACCCGCGCTGTGAATGGATTGTGCGTGCTCACGTGGATCCGCATCGGGTGGACGAGAGCGCGCGGTGGCTGGGTTTCCACGTGGAAGAGTAGGATGCTTGTGCCAATCGACAGACACAGGCACAGACACGC
>CAYWNJ010000564.1:0-561 GCA_964459535.1 uncultured Rhodobacterales bacterium | reverse complement strand
TTTCGTCGCTACGGAACACCGGGTTTGGACGAATCAAGGGAACGGCCGCTTCGAGTCGATCAGCAACTGTGCAACAAGCAATGACGGATTACGGAACGGAACTTCTGAGGCGCCAGCTGAACGGTAAGTCGAAGGATCGAGCGGTCTTTCGGATTCGAGATGGTCGTGGATGGCAGTATCTTTCCTACGTGCGATGACTGCGGTTTCTTCGTCACTCTGCCCGACATGTCCGGCGCCTTGTTGTCCATGACGGAAAGAACTCACGGGCTTTCGTTGTCTGTCGCTCTGTGGCGTAGATCTGGCAAAGAACCCCATCGACTTGGTGTCCGTCGGTCTTGTCGATGAGAGCAATGTGTATGAGTGGGAAATTCTTATAATGGGACCAGACGGGACGCTGTACGAAGGAGGCTTCTTCAAGGCCAAGCTGAGCTTCCCGGCCGACTTTCCGAACATGCCACCCACAATGACGTTCACGTCGGAAATGTGGCACCCGAATGTGTACGAAGACGGGCGGGTATGCATTTCGATCCTGCACCCACCCGGCGAGGACGAATTCAATTC
>CAYWNJ010000563.1:0-2062 GCA_964459535.1 uncultured Rhodobacterales bacterium | reverse complement strand
TTTGACTTGGTCCTTCACCAACTTGGAATATCGCTGCGTGATTTCGCGGTATTTCTCGCGATCCGCTAGACGTGTGAAGTCTTGGCAATCCCGGCGTAACTTGGCGAGGTTATATTCGGCTGCCAATTTATTGGTCAGGTCGTCCATTGGTCGTCCTCACATTTTCTGACGTTGACGCGGCGCTTGTGATTGCGTGCGCGCGAAAGTGGTTTTGACGGATGTCTGGGGTTTTATCCCCGCGCGCTCCGTAAGGGCCTTCAGCTCCTTCGTTTCTGACGCATCAATGCCCGCCAGCGATTGTCGATGGGCATTGCGCACATTCTGATGGGCTTGCCGCTCCAGAGTAGATTTGTTGAACCGATCATTTGCCACGGGTGGGCGCAGCTCATGACGGACTTGGCCACGTTTGCGCAGCAGCGCTTGGCGCTCGACAGCCACCCGTTGGTCGTATGTGTCCCGATAATTTTGGGTCTCGGACTTACGGGCGGTCTCGTGCCGCTTTTGAATATCCTGCACGGCCTTCCACTCTGGGCCGGATTTCAGCCTTTGGGCTAGATTGCGCATGGCTGCGTGATCATAAGCAGCCTTGAGGGCTTGGGAGAGATCGCGGCTCATTGGACAGCGCGAGCATGAAAGAACCGGACCCAGCCGCATTTTCCGCCCTGTGCGGGAACGGTCACGGTTTGCCCGCTAAATCCGATAAACGTGCACGACGTATAGTGTCTGGGAGCCCAAGGATCATGGCGGCGGCCATTGTCGAGAAAGCTGTAGCTGATGATCATGTGGGGCGTGCCAACCAGCATGTAGATCATGAAGATCGCAGCCGGAACGATCAGCCAAAGCCACATGGCAGCATAGCGTCCGAGTGCAACTTTGTAGCGCATCACACATCTCCTTCGGGCAGTTTCAGAGTGATCTTGGGATTTGGCGGCAGTACGCCGCCCTCAATCGGGTTCGGAGCCAACTGGTAGCAGAAGGGGGCCATCTCATTCTGGCGGATACGATCATCAACGCCGAAACCAACGCCTTTTGCCCACCAAAGAACCTTATCCGGTGGAAGTGCCATCAATTCTGCTGGCGACATCCAACGTTGCCTGCCGAGGCTTAGACCAGAGCCCATCTTGGCGACGTTCTGATGATCCACATTCAACCCATGTTGAACGACAAGGGACTCGCCCATCGCTTCAGAAACTGGTTTTGCGGCATCTGGCGAAGCAAAGCCTAACCAGAGCTTGAAGACAGCGTTGTCCTGAATAGTCTGCGCTTCCAGTTTTCCGAATTTCTTCTCAATCTCGGAAAGCGATTGCGCTATGTTGTGGGCTTCTCCGCCAAACCCCCTAATTGTAGTAAGCGCATCAACGAAGGACTTAAGTGGAGTGTTGCTGAACTCATCGTTTAGGAACGTGACAGGCCCCGCACCGCGATAAAGCGCGTCCAGAAAGCTCTGCAAATGCAGCGAGAAATAAGACGCCAGGCGCGTCATGTAGCGCTGCGGACCGACCATGAAGATCACGGCGCGTTGCTGGATCAGATCAAAATGCGTGACTTCTGAGCCCACACCAGAGGTGTGCAAATGGGACCGCATGCCAAAGATTCGCAAGGCAGTCAGAGCGGCCTGCCTATGCATTGCGAAGTATTCGGTTTCCATGACCGCCAGAACATTCTTGGCGAGCACCTGAACCATGCCGTCGCCTGTTTCAGCCTCCAGTTCCGCTGATTGTTTCAAAAGATCAGGGTTGGCGAGGAGAGACCAAACCGCGCCCGGCCCAGCCAGATGCGGTGTCCTTAGGGCGGTCGTATGCAATGCAAATTCAATCAGGGCACGTGGGCCGTCGCGAAAGAACTGATTCCGATCCGGGCCACCAGCCGGGTCCATGATCAGCGCGTGGTTCACGTTCTCCGTCGCGAAGCTCACATCCATCGGGCTTTGGTCGAAAGCGTCCATCAATGCGCTGATGGGATTGACCATGACGCGATAGGGAAAGCCTTCGGTGAACACACCCATGTCGTCGATGACGGCGACCGGTATACCCATATCGGAAATCATTTGAGCTGTCTGAGC
>CAYWNJ010000562.1:0-2076 GCA_964459535.1 uncultured Rhodobacterales bacterium | reverse complement strand
CTTGCTCTACCCCGACCCCTGGCCCAAAACGCGGCACCACCGCCGCCGCTTTGTCACCGCAGAGCATCTGGAGCCTCTCGCACGGGTACTCAAACCTGGGGCAGAGCTGCGCGTGGCGACGGATATTCCCGACTACGTGCGTCAAACACTCCTCGAAGTTCCGCGCCACGGGTTCACCTGGACCGCCGAGGGCGCGCGCGATTGGCAGGTGCCTTGGAGCGATTGGCTCAGCACCCGCTACGAGCAAAAGGCGCTGCGCGAGGGGCGGGTGCCAACCTATCTGACCTTCATTCGGGATCTGGACGCCGCGCAATAGCCAAGATAGGTCGGGACCACAGATAAGGAGAGCAGGATGTCCAGCCGTGGTGACCGCGCCCCAATGACCAGCCACCCCAGCACCGCCCTTGCCGGGCAAGCGCAGGTGCCAGGGGACAAGTCAATTTCACATCGTGCGTTGATCTTAGGCGCGCTGAGTGTTGGCGAGACAACAATTTCCGGCCTGCTTGAAGGCCAAGACGTTTTGGACACCGCGGCGGCCATGCGCGCCTTTGGTGCCGAAGTGACCAACCAAGGCGATGGGAATTGGTCGGTGCATGGCGTCGGCGTTGGCGGGTTTGCCGAGCCTGATCAGGTCATTGATTGCGGCAATTCGGGCACAGGCGTGCGGTTGATCATGGGCGCGATGGCAACCTGCCCGATCACAGCAACCTTCACCGGCGACGCCAGCCTGAATGCGCGCCCGATGGCTCGGATTACCGACCCGCTTGCACTGTTTGGCGCCCAGTCCTTTGGGCGCTCGGGGGGGCGCTTGCCCATGACGATCATCGGGGCCTTTGAGCCCATTCCGGCGCGCTACACCGTCCCCGTTCCGTCCGCTCAGGTAAAGTCGGCAGTCCTGCTCGCGGGTCTCAATGCCCCAGGCCAGACCGTTGTGATCGAGCGCGAGGCGACACGGGACCACACAGAGCGTATGCTCGCCGGGTTCGGCGCAGAGATCACAACCGAGCAAACGGAGGAGGGGCGCGTGATCACGCTAACGGGCTATCCCGAGCTGCGCCCGCAGCATATTGATGTGCCGCGCGATCCCTCCTCTGCCGCGTTTCCCGTCTGCGCCGCTCTGATTACACCGGACTCTGATGTCTTGGTGCCCGGCATCGGCTTAAACCCAACCCGCGCCGGGCTTTACACGACTTTGCAAGAGATGGGCGCAGATTTGACCTTTGAAAATCCGCGCGACGAGGGCGGCGAGCCTGTCGCCGATCTGCGCGCGCGTTTCTCGCCCAACCTTCGCGGGATCGAAGTGCCCGCAGAGCGCGCGGCCAGCATGATCGACGAATACCCAATCCTCTCGGTTGTGGCGGCAAATGCGACGGGTGAGACCTATATGCCCGGTGTGGCAGAATTGCGCGTCAAAGAAAGCGATCGCATCGCGGCGATGAAGGCGGGGCTAGAGGCTTGCGGCGTCCAGGTCAGCGACGGGCCTGATTGGTGGCGCGTCGTTGGACAAGGTCCGGGGAACGTGAAAGGTGGCGCGACCTGTATCAGCCATTTGGATCATAGAATTGCCATGTCGTTTCTCGTTCTTGGCTTTGCTGCTCAAAACCCGATCAGCGTTGACGACGGTGGTCCGATCGCCACCTCCTTCCCGATTTTTGAGCCGCTAATGACCAGCCTTGGTGCCGATATCAGGCACTCGGACGCATGACCGCGCCGTTTACCGTTGCGCTTGACGGACCTGCGGCGGCAGGAAAAGGCACGATAGCCAAAGCGATTGCAGAGGCTTTCGGGTTTGCCCATCTCGACACGGGGCTACTCTATCGCGCCGTGGCGGCCCGCGTTTTGTCAGGCGAAGACGCTGCTGATGCCGCCGCCACGCTCACCCAAACCGAGCTTGATAGCAGGGCGCTCAGAACCCCGGAAATTGCCCAGAAAGCCAGCCAAATAGCCGCTATTCCCAAAGTACGCACCGCTTTGCTGGAGTTTCAACGCGCCTTTGCGCGGCGCGCGGGCGGGGCCGTCCTTGATGGCCGGGATATCGGAACGGTGATCTGCCCGGAGGCCGAGGTAAAGCTTTTT
>CAYWNJ010000561.1:0-2081 GCA_964459535.1 uncultured Rhodobacterales bacterium | reverse complement strand
GGCCAATTATGCCTCAGGTTCAAACCGAAACGCTATAGGCGCGTCAAAACGCTTTACTCCGCCGTTTCCGCATCGCCCTCATCGTCAGACGCATCAGCGATCCAAGCGACCGAAGAAACCTCCTCGCCTTTGCCGGTGTCAAAGACCTTCACACCGCCTGCGCTGCGAGAGCGGAAGGAGATCCCCTCGACCGGAACCCGGATCGACTGTCCTGCTGAGGTGACCAGCATGATCTGATCATCCATCTCGACCGGGAAGCTTGCGACGATCTCGCCCCCGCGCATGGCTTTGTCCATCGCCGTCACGCCCATGCCGCCCCGGCCTCGAACCGGGTAATCAAGCGACGAGCTGAGCTTGCCCGCACCTTTGGCGGTAATGGTCAAAATCAGGTTCTCTGCGGCCGACATCTCCGCATAGCGCGCCGGGGAGAGGTTGCCGGGCGCGGCCTCGTCCTCATCCGCCTCGGGTTCTTCGGTCACCCCGGCCATGAGGCGGCGCTGTTTGAGGTAAGCCGCACGTTCTTCTGGGCTGGCCTCGAAATGGCGGATGACGGACATCGAGACCACGCGGTCCGCGCCGCTCAGCTTGATCCCGCGCACGCCTGTCGAGTTGCGCCCCGCAAAAACGCGCACATCCGTGGTCGGAAAGCGAATGGCCCGGCCGGAATTCGTGACCAGCATCACATCGTCGCTTTCAGAGGCAATCCGAGCGTTCACCAGCCGCACCGATCCGTCCTCGGGCAGTTTCATCGCAATTTTGCCATTGCGCATCACGTTGGTAAAATCGCTGAGCCGGTTGCGCCGCACATCGCCGTCGGAGGTGGCAAAGACAATCTGCAAATCATCCCACTCATCATCCGGGCGATCCACTGGCATAATCGCCGCAATCGACACGCCCTGCGGGATGGGCAATATGTTCACAATCGCCTTGCCCTTGGCCGTGCGCCCCCCAGCGGGCAGGCGCCAGGTTTTGAGCTTGTAGACCATCCCATCGGTTGTAAAGAACAGCAGCTGCGTATGGGTATTGGCGACAAAGAGCGTGGTAACGGCATCCTCTTCTTTGGTTTGCATGCCCGAGAGGCCCTTGCCGCCGCGCCGCTGCGCCCGGAAGTCGGCCAGCGGGGTGCGCTTGATATAGCCACCGGCAGTGACCGTCACGACCATCTCTTCGCGCTCTATCAGGTCCTCGTCCTCCATATCGCCGGACCAATCGACAATCTCCGTGCGGCGCGGCACGGCAAAGAGGTCCTTCACCTCGCGCAGCTCATCCGCGATAATTCCCATGATCCGCTCGCGCGAGCCCAAAATATCTAGGTATTCCTTGATCTTAACCGCGAGTTCCTCAAGCTCATCCGTCACCTCCTTTACGCCGATTTGGGTCAGACGTTGCAGGCGCAACTCCAAGATCGCGCGGGCTTGGGTTTCCGACAGGTTATAGGTACCATCGGCATTCGCGGTATGGGTGGGATCGTCAATCAGCGCGATATAGGGCAGGATATCCTGTGCAGGCCAGCGCCGCTCCATCAGCCGCGCGCGCGCCTCTGCCGCGTCCGAAGAGGCGCGGATGGTGGCGACCACTTCGTCGATATTGGTGACCGCCACGGCAAGACCGCAGAGAATATGCGAGCGGTCCCGCGCTTTGGCCAGCAAATGCGCTGTGCGGCGGATAACGACATCCTCGCGGAAATCCAAGAAGGCGGTGAGAAAACCGCGCAAGGTCAACTGCTCGGACCGCCCGCCATTGAGCGCCAGCATGTTGCAGCCAAAGGAGGTTTGCATCGGCGTAAAGCGGAAGAGTTGGTTCAGCACCACCTCCGCCGTCGCATCACGTTTCAGCTCGACAACCACGCGCACGCCGTTCCGGTCGCTTTCGTCCTGCACATGGGCGATGCCTTCGATCCGCTTTTCCCGCGCGGCCTCGGCGATGCGATCAATCATCGTGGCTTTGTTCACCTGATAGGGGATCTCATCAATGACAATGGCAAAGCGATCCTTGCGCAGCTCTTCAACCCGCGTCTTGGCCCGGATAATGACCGAGCCGCGCCCTTCGAGATAGGCTTTGCGCGCGCCGGACCGGCCCAG
>CAYWNJ010000560.1:0-2083 GCA_964459535.1 uncultured Rhodobacterales bacterium | reverse complement strand
GGGCGCTGCCCGTCAAGAGGCGCTTATCGCGCAGATGGGGACAGGTCTGCTGGTTACCTATCTCATTGGTGCGACCATCAATCCGAATACGGGCGATTACTCGCGCGGCGCTGCCGGACATTGGGTCGAAAACGGCGAAATTGCGTATCCGGTCAACCAATGCACAATTGCCGGGAACCTACGCGAGATGCTCCGCTCCCTTGTTCCGGCAAATGATGCGCGAACTCACCTGAGCCATGTCGTTCCGTCATTGCTCGTCTCAGGACTAACCGTTGCCGGAAACTGATCTGTCCCTTCTGCAAAATGCGGTACGTGCGGCGGGAAAGATCGCCACTGATCTCTTTGGCAAGGCCGCTCATTGGGACAAACCCGAGGGCGCCGGGCCCGTAACCGAGGCCGATCTCGCCGTCGACAAGATGTTGCGGGCCGAGCTCACCGCGGCCCGCCCCTCCTATGGGTGGCTTTCAGAGGAAAGCCACGATGATGGCGCGCGCCTAGAACACGATTGCGTTTTTATCGTTGATCCAATCGACGGCACTCGAAATTTCGTTGAGGGCGGGCGCACCTGGGCGATATCCGCCGCTGCGGCGCAATCCGGGGTGATCACGGCTGGCGTCGTTTTTCTGCCGATGCGCGATATGCTCTTCTCTGCCGCGCGCGGAGAGGGGGCGATGTTCAACGGCGGCAAAATCGCGGTCACGTCTCAGACAGCGCTGAGCGCCGCGCATGTTCTTGCCACGCGCAGCGCGATGCGCTCGGCGCCTTGGAAGGGTCAGGCGCCGGGGGCAACATTGGCCTACCGCCCCTCGCTCGCCTATCGGCTTGGGCTCGTGGCGCAGGGGCGCTTTGACGCCATGCTGACTTTTCGCGCGACATGGGAGTGGGACATCGCCGCCGGCGCGCTGATCGTAGAAGAGGCCGGCGGCATCGTCAGCGATGCGGCCGGCGGGCCCCTTCGGTTCAACAACGCGCATCCAGCGGTAAACGGCCTGATCGCGGCCTGCCCCGGCGTTCACCGCGACACGATGACTGAACTTAGGGTCAGGACCCGTTAATCTGACACCGCTGGTTTGGCAGATTTTCTGTCCAGCTACGCACAAGAGCGCGGGAATAGTGGGGCTATTTCAAGCTCTTGTAAGGCTGCTGGGCTGAAAATCCGTCAAATCCGAAGGACGCAAAATCCGCTTCATCTCAGTGGCGTGATGCGCTTGGAAATAGCTCTGCTATTCTCTGCGCGCATCAAACCTCTGATATATCGCGGATTTTGCGCCAGCGGTGTCAGATTAGTGGGTCCTGATCCTAAAGCGAGAGCTTGACCCAAGCGCTTGAATACGCCACGAGAAGGGGCAGTTTAAGCGCTGCGCATAGGAGAGAGATCATGGCCCAACGCCTGCACCTTGTTTTTGGTGGCGAGCTGGTCGATCCGACCAAAAGCGTCTTTAAGAACGTGGATGATATCCATGTTGTCGGGATTTTTCCCAATTATGAAACCGCCTATAATGCATGGAAGGCCGAGGCGCAGCGCACGGTGGACAATGCGCATACACGATATTTCATCGCCCATCTGCACCGCTTGCGCGACGAGGAAAACGCCGCTGCAGCGACGGAGAAATTCAGCTGAGCCGGACCAGTATGCGCGGCGCGCTTAGCATCGCAGCTTACCGCGCGCTTAATCGTAGCACGGCGCGTAAAGCATTTCAGCCCTCAGCCAAACGCCCGCAAGGCACGCTGGTTTGGATACATGCGCCAGAGGCGGGAAGTGTGGCCCGCTTTACTGAACTGGCTTTGCGCCTCCAAGCGATGGATAGCGGGCTTTCCGTCCTTATCACACTGCCGCCGGAAACCCTGTTACCACCGCCCACCCCTTCAATCCTGTTCGAACACGTCCCCAGCGACACAAGCGGGCAAGCACGGGCCTTTCTCGATCATTGGCGCCCGCAAATCTGCCTTTGGGCATGGGGCGGGTTGCAACCAAACCTTATTCTGGGTGCCGCAGAGCGCAGTGTCTCGCTATTTCTCATTGATGCAAGCCAAGCTGGGTTTGACAATCAGCGCGAGCGCTGGCTGCCCGAGGTGGCGCGAC
>CAYWNJ010000559.1:1456-2086 GCA_964459535.1 uncultured Rhodobacterales bacterium | reverse complement strand
GCCTTGGACTTTTGCAGAACAGCCGTGAAGGCGTAGAGTTTGGCAATCGCCGCGTTGAAGCCAAAGCTTTCAATGCCAAGGGTCACATCCCGAATGCAGACATGCATCGCCCGCAGCAAGGCGTCGTCCCCTTGCCCCTCTGCCTCGGGGTCCATGGCGGCAATCCGGTCGCACAAAGCCCAAACGCGCCCGAGATGTTTATAGGTCGCCTCGGCCCCGCTAGCCGTCCATTCCACATCGCGCTCGGGCGGGCTGTCCGACAGGACGAACCAGCGGGCCGTATCTGCACCAAAATCACGGATGATATTGAGCGGATCGACGACGTTATTCTTTGACTTCGACATCTTGGCAGAGGGAACGATCTGACAGGCCGTGCCGTCTTTGAGATAGGCGCCGCCATCGCGCAGCTCGACCTGCTCCGGGTAGTGATAGATCGGTCGGTTATCATCTCCTAGTGTTTGGTAAATCGCATGGGTGACCATCCCTTGGGTGAAAAGCGCGTCAAAGGGCTCGGACGCGCTTTGCGGTAAATGGCCAGTGGCCACCATCGCGCGGGCGAAAAAGCGCGCGTAAAGCAAATGCAAGATCGCGTGCTCAATACCGCCGATATATTGATCCACATTCATCCAA
>CAYWNJ010000559.1:0-1440 GCA_964459535.1 uncultured Rhodobacterales bacterium | reverse complement strand
CCCGGTCGGTTGGCGTTTCTGCCCGCGGCGCGGTGAAGCGGGCAAAATACCAGGAGCTATCGACGAACGTGTCCATCGTATCGGTTTCACGCAGCGCCGGGCCGCCGCATTTTGGGCAGGTGCAATTGCGCCAGGTCGGATGACGGTCCAGAGGATTGCCGGGCGTGTCAAAGCTGACATCATAGGGCAATTCGATCGGCAGGTTGTCTTTCTTTTCCGGAACCACGCCGCAGGTGTCGCAATGCACGACGGGGATCGGACAACCCCAGTAGCGCTGCCGCGAGAGGCCCCAATCGCGCAGACGGAATTTGACCTCACCGGTTCCGAGCCCCTGCGCCTCGAACCAGTCGATGGTTGCATCAATCCCTTCTTGGCTGGTGACCTCCCCGATACCCGCGAAATGGTCGATGTAAGAGACCATCTCGGACTTAGGCGGAACGAGGGCGATGTCTTGAACCTCGGTTTGATCACCCGGCGTATAAAAGGCATTGCGCACCGGCAGGTCATATTTGCGCGCAAAGTCGAGATCGCGTTGGTCATGGGCCGGGCAGCCAAAGACCGCACCTGTGCCATAATCCATCAACACGAAATTACCTATCCAAACGGGCAGCTCTGCACCAGCCTCCGTTGGGTGCTTGACGCGCAGACCTGTGTCGATGCCCTTTTTCTCGGCCTTTTCCATCGCCGCTTCGGTCGTGTCCATCTTGCGGCATTCGTCGATAAAGGCGGCAAGATCGGGCCGCTCGGCTTCAAGCGCCTTAGAGATCGGGTGGTCTGGTGCAATCGCGATAAAGCTCGCCCCGCGCATCGTGTCTGGCCGGGTCGAGTAGCAATGAATCGGCTCGCCCTCATCCACGCGCTGAAAGGGGATATCAATCCCGCGCGACCGGCCAATCCAATTTTCTTGCATCAAGCGGACTTTGGCCGGCCAATCATCCAGATGATCCAAGGCGCTCAGCAGCTCATCCGCCATATCGGAGATCTTAAAGAACCATTGGGTGAGTTCCCGCCGCTCAACCTCCGCGCCCGAGCGCCAGCCCCGGCCGTCAATCACCTGCTCATTGGCAAGCACGGTCATATCCACCGGATCCCAGTTCACCATCGCGTTTTTGCGATAGACAAAGCCCGCTTCGAGGAAATCAAGGAACAATGCTTGCTGCTGTCCGTAATACTCTGGATCGCAGGTGGCGAACATGCGGGACCAGTCGAGCGAAAGGCCAAGCGGCCTCATCTGCGCGACCATCTCGTCGATATTGCCATAGGTCCAATCTTTGGGATGGCCGCCGCTGGCCATCGCCGCATTTTCGGCAGGCATACCAAAGGCGTCAAAGCCCATGGGGTGCAAGACATTATGGCCCGTGCTCATCTTATAGCGCGCGATCACGTCGCCCATGGTGTAGTTGCGCACATGCCCCATATGGATACGGCCCGAGGGGTAGG
>CAYWNJ010000558.1:0-2091 GCA_964459535.1 uncultured Rhodobacterales bacterium | reverse complement strand
GCCCTTTCACCGCCGCGCCAAGGGGACGCGGCGCAGGCTTGCTCAGCTCGGCAAGTCCCGCAACGCCGGTTGCCCATATCACCGCCCCCGTCTCCAGGCCCTCTGGCTGGACCGGACAGCCACGCGCGCGCAGCGCCTTGGCCAGCGCGAGGCAGGCATTGCGAGGGTGCAGGTGCGCGCTCAAATCATCGTAGATCCATTGCCCCGTTGGGCTGTTTGGTGCCCAATCAGGCGCAGACGCCAGAACTTGCCAACGCGCTGCGGCACCCCAGCATTCGCGCGCGCCTGCGCAGCGGTCCAGCGCCAGTGAAACCGCCTCGACGTCTTGCAAAGGTTGCAAGCGGCCTGTGCGGGCATAGCCAGGCGCGCCGCCATAGGTGGAAATCTCCTCCCAAAACGCGGGTGCCATCAGTAGGCTTTCGAGTTGAAATTGCTTTTTGACGTTCCAATTCTCAGGCACATGGGGAGCGAGCGCGCCAAGTATACCGCCTGAGGCGCCTGCGGCCGGGCCGGCAGGGTCGATGACTTGCACCCGCGCGCCGCGCTTTACACAAGCCCACGCAATAGATAGCCCAAAAATCCCAGCGCCATAAATGGTAACATCCATTGCCATGTTGTGCGGTTTCACCCAAAGCTAAGGCGAAGTCTAGAGGTCCAAAATGAAGCGCTCTGAAACGGCTGAAATCGCGTGGAGACCAAACGGCGTGCCTGTGAGCACACGCTTTGATGACCCTTATTTCAGTCTTGAGGACGGGCTGGCCGAAACGGAGCATGTCTTTCTATCTGGCAATGCCCTGCCCGCTCGGTTTCGGCCAGGCTTTCACATAGGCGAGCTTGGTTTCGGAACCGGTTTGAACTTTTGCACCGCTTTGAAAGCCTGGCGTCGCTCGGGCTGCACAGGCCCCTTGAGCTATACCAGTTTCGAGGCTTTTCCTATGGCGGAAGCGGATCGCACCCGCGCCCTTTCCGCGTTTCCCAAGATAGCGGGCGAAGCCAACGACCTCCAAGCCGTGCTGCGCGGAGAGCATGTTTCAGATATAAACCTCAACCTCGTTCTAGGCGACGCACGCGAGACGCTTACCGATTGGCAAGGCGAGGTGAATGCTTGGTTTCTGGACGGGTTCTCTCCGGCAAAAAACCCTGAACTATGGGGCGAACAGCTTCTGCGCGCTGTCGCCCACCATACGCACCCGCGTGGCACAGCCGCCACCTATTCCGCCGCAGGCTTGGTGCGGCGTAGCTTGCAAGAGGCGGGCTTTACGGTCGTCAAGGCCTCAGGTTTTGGACGCAAAAGGCATATGACAAAGGCGTGGTTGGGATGAGCGCGCAAAACAATACGCGGCTGGGCATTGCCCTGATGGTCGCCGTTTCGGTTGTGTTTGCCGCGCAGGATGGGATCAGTCGGCATTTGGCCGACACCTACAATGTCTACATGGTCGTGATGATCCGCTATTGGTTCTTTGCAGCGTTTGTTATCACCCTTGCCGCCCGGCGCGGCGGTCTGCGCGCCGCCGCACGCACGCGCCAGCCGGTGCTGCAAGTCACACGAGGGCTACTGCTGGCCGCTGAGATCTGTGTGATGGTGACCGCCTTCACCTTTCTGGGTCTCGCTGAAAGCCATGCCATTTTCGCGGCCTACCCACTCCTCGTTGCGGCGCTCAGCGGGCCGGTTTTGGGCGAACATGTCGGTTGGCGGCGTTGGACGGCGATTGGCGTGGGCTTCATCGGGGTGCTGATTATTCTCCGTCCGGGCTTTGGGCTTTTTGAGCCTGCGGCCATTATCCCGCTGCTCTCGGCAACAATGTTTGCAACCTATGGCCTGCTGACCCGCTATGCCGCCCGCCGCGACACGACGGAGACGAGCTTTTTCTGGACCGGGGTCGTCGGCGCACTCGCCATGACTATGGTTGGTGTCTGGTTTTGGGAGCCCATGACCCGCCCTGATTGGGTCTGGATGGGCCTGCTCTGCATAACCGGCGTGACGGGCCATTGGCTCCTTATTCGCTGCTATGAAGTGGCCGAGGCCAGCGCCGTACAGCCCTTCGCCTATTTGCAGATGGTCTTTGCAACGCTTGTCGGGATTACGCTCTT
>CAYWNJ010000557.1:0-2094 GCA_964459535.1 uncultured Rhodobacterales bacterium | reverse complement strand
GGCGATTGGGCGGATGCATTTGGCCGCCTTCGCGCCGCGCCCGCTGCACCACTACCTCTTGCGGCTGGTGGACCCGCCGAAAGAGGCGCTGAGCCTGCCCGACACCACGGTGATCGTAGATCGCGGCCCTTTTACCATCGAAGGCGATCTTGCCCTGATGCGCGCCCATGCGATCGAGCTGGTGGTCTCTAAGAATGCGGGCGGCACCGGCGCGGCGGCAAAGCTTGCGGCGGCCCGTGCGCTCGGCCTGCCGGTCATCATGATCGACCGCCCGCCGATTCCAAACCGCCCCGAGGTCCATGACACCGATGCAGCGCTGCATTGGCTGGCCCGTCATGGCGCTGACCTTGGGGTGTAGACAAACGGCGCGCCAGCGCGCGCGATCACGCGGGTCTGGGACGAGCCGACCAGCACAACGGTGCGCATATCAGCCATCTCGGGCGTGCAGTCTGGCAACGGATGGACCTGCAACCGCTCCTCCGGGGTACTGACCGCGCGGGCGAAGATCACGGGCCTGGTATCCGCGCAGGCGCTTTGCAAGAGGGACAGCGCCTTTGCAAACCCCTCAGGCCGCGCCTTTGAGCGCGGGTTGTAGAGCGCGATGGCAAAGTCAGCCTCGACTGCCAGCCGCAGCCGTTTTTCGATCAGAGACCAGGGCTTGAGATTATCGCTAAGGTTAATGGCGCAGAAATCATGCCCCAGCGGCGCGCCTGCCCGCGCGGCAGCGGCGAGCATTGCCGTCACACCGGGCAAGACCCGGATATCAAGCGCGCGCCAGGGGGTGGGGCCTGCCTCAACCGCTTCGAAAACGGCAGAGGCCATTGCAAAGACACCCGGATCGCCGGACGATACCACCACCACCCGGCGCCCTTCGACAGCAAGTTCGAGCGCATGGCGGGCACGCTCAAGCTCGACCCGGTTGTCCGAGGCGTGCTTCACAAGGCCGGGGCGGTCCGCTACGCGCGCCACATAGGGGATGTAGCCAACGATATCGGTCGCCTCGCTCAGCGCTGCGTGCACTTCCCCCGTAACCAGCGCGTCTGCGCCTGGGCCAAGCCCGGCAATACAGAGCCAACCGCTCATGGTCGCCGCCCCTGGCCGTGCACTACGATGATGGAGAAATAGGGTACAGCCTTGTCGCCCGTTTCCGAGAGTTTCTGGACGCTCTGTCCGGGCATCGCGGCGAATTCGACCAACCAAGCGGCGTCATATTTTCCCGCCTTGCGCAAGGCGCGGCGGACCTTCTCGATGTTCTGCCCGATCTTCATAATGACCAGCGCGTCGCTTTGCTGGGTCCGGCGGACTAGGTCCTGCTCTGGCAGCGTGGCCATCAGCACTGTGAGCACATCATCACCCCAGGTGATCGGCATACCCGTCGCGGTCCAAGCGGCAGACATGCCGGTGATGGCGGGAATGACTTCGACGGGGACATCTGCGTTCAGACGCGTATGCAGATGCATGAACGAGCCGTAAAAGAACGGATCCCCCTCGCACAGAACCATGACATCCTCGCCCCTTTGTGCGAGTGTTCGCAAACGCGTAGCGCTTTGGTCATAAAATGCGGCAAGCAAACGGGTATATTCAGGATCGTCAAACGGGATCTCTGTTGTAACCGGATAGTCCATCGGGATCTCGACCACGTCCGGCGGTAGCAACCCCTCTGCAATGGTACGTGCCCGACCCTTACGCCCGGTTTTGCGGAAATAGGCCGCATATTTTGCGCCCCGCAGCAGCCGGTCTGCGCGGACGCTCATTAACTCAGGATCCCCCGGACCAAGCCCAAGACAATAGACGGTGCCCGGCTTCATTCGCGCCGGCTCGCAATCGCGTTGATGGCGGCGACCGTGATGGCACTGCCGCCGAGGCGCCCTTCGACGATACAGCAGGGGACAGGCTGATCGGCCCAGAGGGCCTCTTTGCTCTCCTGCGCGCCGACAAAGCCAACCGGGCAGCCGATGATGGCGGCGGGGCGCGGGCAGGCGGGGTCCTCGAGCATGTTGAGCAGGTGGAAGAGCGCGGTCGGCGCGTTGCCGATCGCGACCAAAGCGCCGTCCAGCTTCGGACGCCAAAGCTCTAGCGCGGCGGCAGAGCGGG
>CAYWNJ010000556.1:0-2096 GCA_964459535.1 uncultured Rhodobacterales bacterium | reverse complement strand
AGACCGAAAAGACGATGTCTTGATCCCAATCGCGCAAGCGATGGGACAAGGTGCTTTTGCCCGCCCCCGAGGGCGACGAGACGATGATCAAAAGGCCCCTCCGCCGGGCAATCTCATTCGACATTTTGCACCTGTTCGCGCATCTGGTCGATGTGAACTTTGAGGTCGAGCCCCACTTTCGTCAACGCCGTATCTTGCGATTTTGCGCAAAGCGTATTGGCCTCGCGGTTAAACTCTTGCATCAAAAAGTCCAGCTTGCGCCCGACCGGGCCGCCTTTGGCCAGCAAGTCCCGCGCCGCGGCGATATGGGCGCGCAGCCGGTCAAGCTCTTCGGTCACGTCGGATTTTACCGCAATGAGCGCAAGCTCTTGCGCAAGGCGCTGCGGATCCGCCTCGACAGCATCAAGCACCTTAGTGAGGTTGCGCTTGAGCGTTGCGGCGATGCGGTCTTGACGCCCTGCGGCGGCGCTTTCGGCCTGGCCCACCAGGGTCTCGATCAAGGCCAATTGTGCCGAGAGCAATTTCTCCAACGCCGCGCCTTCCGTCCGGCGCATCGCAAGAAACGCCTCCAGAACGGTCTCAAGATCCGCAAGCAAGGCCGCAAGCAAGCCCTCCGCGTCTTGCTCTGGCCCAGCAGTCTCGAACACACCGCGCAGCGCGGCAATTTGCGTGGCGGTGCTGGGCGCGAGTGCCAGACCAAGCTCCATTGCCTGCGCCTCGATCCGGCCAAGCGCGCCAAGCACTGCGCGCAGCTGTGGCTCGGCCAGCCGCATGACCCCTTCGCCCTGCTCGGAGGTTAGACGCAGATTGAACGTCAGACTGCCGCGCTTAACCTGCGCCGAAATCGCGGCCCTGACCGCAGGCTCTAGCCCGGCAATCCACTCCGGCGCGCGGACCCGAAGATCGAGCCCTTTGCCGTTGACCGATCGCAGCTCGGCGCTCCAGCTCCAAGTCTTGTAAGCGCCCGTAGAGGCTCCGAATCCAGTCATCGACATAAGTGAAGAAGGCAATGTTGTCATACTCACCGCATACGCGCCTCTGCGCCCCGCAGCAACTGCCTGATCTCGCGCGATGTTAACCAAAGGCTAAGATTCTTCATCAATTCGTTTCCAATTTTGATATTAAAGATTGAGCAACCAAGTTCTCGACTCAGACCTGGGTTGCAAAGTGACCAAAATAAACGTGCAAACGAGTAATGAGGCGGATCAGCCATGGACTTCAAAGACGAAACTTCGCAAAATATTCTCACGATGTCTGATTTCGCAAAAGATACGGGCTTTTCTGCGCTGTCCCAGGTCGAGGCCTATTGGGATGCTTTGCGCGGCGCGCGCTTGATGCCCAAGCGGTCCGAGATTGATCCGCGCGGGATCGAAAGCGCTTTGGAATATACCTTTATCCTCGAGCGTATCGCCCCCGGCATGGCCCGGCTGCGCATCGCGGGCGCGCATTTGGGCGATTTGATGGGGATGGAAGTGCGCGGTATGCCCGTCACCTCGTTCATAACGCCAGATGGGCGGCGCCAGATTTCTGATACCCTGGAAGAGGTCTTTCAGCGCCCCGCAGTTTGCGAGCTGCGCCTTTCGGGTGAGGCAAGCTTTGACAAGCCGCAGCTTGATGCACGCATGCTTTTGCTACCGCTCAAGAGCGATTTGGGCGATGTCTCGCGCATTCTCGGCTGCATGATGGCGCGTGGGGACATTGGCCGAAGCCCGCGGCGCTTTGATGTTGTCGGCGTAAAGATCCGCCCGATAACAACGCCCGCGTCGGCGCCCGATACGTCAGCTCAGGAGCAGGCGTCGCTTTCCCCGGCCCTGCAAGGTTTCGCGGACGAGCAAGCCGCCTACACCAATCAAGCCACCAAGCCTAAGTCGACAATTCCTTATTTGAGACTTGTGAAGAACGACGACTGAAGCGCCATTCGACCAAATGTGGCTGATTTCACCGGAACTGCCCAAAGAATGCAAAAGGCGCGTTATCGCGTTTCGGTTTGAACCTGAGACACCATTGGCCGTGAGCGGACATTGCCGCAAAGCACAGAGCCGGGCGAAAGCCAGACTGCGGGACGGCGATTACGACCCCAATTCTACGCGATTTAT
>CAYWNJ010000555.1:0-2101 GCA_964459535.1 uncultured Rhodobacterales bacterium | reverse complement strand
TCCCAGATTTCACACCTTGAATCACATCCCCGTTTATAGGTCTACGCCCTAGTTAGCAGGGTGGACAACAGCCCCGCATAACAACGCCCATTTGGAGCACAACACTACACTGTGCGCACTGAACGACCCAAGCGGCATCTGTGATCCACAACATCGAGGAGCTCTGAACTCCTGCCGCGAAATAGCTCTGGAGACAACAAAGAAGGGCCAAACAAGCGACTCAGGTGCATTGGATTGATGCAACAACAGAACGTAGCTTAGATGCTACTGAGTCATCCCTCCAAAAATGTATTGATTAACAGATCAGCTCGTCCCGTTCCCTGTTGCAAATTTTGCGATATATAGACTGGAACTTCAACCTAAGATATGTAAACCTAACTTAGCGATGGTGCTCATTCGAGGGGTTCAAGTGATAGAAAACGAAGACCCGGTTATGGGGCAGGGCGAGTTTATCGCTTTGGTCGCGATGCTGTTCTCTACGATAGCATTTTCAACTGACTCGATGTTGCCAGCATTCCCGCAAATCGCCGCCGAACTCACGCCGGACTCACCAAACAGAGCTGTTCTGATCATCAATTTGTTCTTGATTGGCATGGGCATCGGAATGCTGTTAACTGGCCCTTTGTCCGATACTATCGGGCGTAAACCTGTCGTTTATCTCGGTGCGACGCTTTATATCGGTGGGGCCTGCCTTGCGTGGATGGCCCAATCGCTCGAGGTTGTACTTATCGCACGCGTCATCCAAGGCGTCGGAGCGGCGGGGCCTCGAATTGTCTCTTTGGCAATCGTGCGTGATCTTTACTCGGGTCGTGAGATGGCGCGCATGATCTCGATTGCGATGATGTTATTTACCCTAGTTCCAGCCGTCGCCCCTGTTATGGGGGCATGGATTGTAACCGAGCTGGGTTGGCGTGCAATTTTTGGCAGTTTCATTATATTCTCAGTCGTCTCAGCGCTCTGGCTTGGGACGCGCTTGGACGAGACGCTTTGCCTAGAAAAGCGGCGTAGTCTTTCTTTTACAAAGATGCGGGATGCCATACGAGAAATGTTATCGCATCCCGTCTCTCGTCCTGCAATTATTGTTCAAACATTGACTACCGCAGGGCTTTTCAGCGCGTTGACAATGACCCAGCCGATTTATGATCGAGTCTATGGGCAAGCAGATGCATTTCCATTTTGGTTTAGCGCAGTAGCCATCGCAACCGGTATATCTAGTTTGATAAATGCGCGCCTTGTGGTGATCGTCGGCATGCGCCTCCTGGTTAAATTTGCAATTGTCGCCCAAATTCTCTTTTCATTATCGGCATTGATGCTGATATTATTCGCAGATTATAATACTTTTCCGATATTTGTCTTTTGGCAGTTCAGCGTCTTTTGCACCGCAGCTTTTTGCGTCAGCAATCTCAATAGCATAGCCATGGAACCGATGGGACATATTGCTGGAATGGCCGCGTCTGTAATCGGCGCCGTCGCGACTATTGGCGGCTCACTTCTTGCCGCACCGATCGCGCTTCTATTTGGTGGTGCACAAACCCCGCTGATTATGTTAATTTTAGTATTTTCCTGTTCTAGTTTCTCAATCATATATTATATAGGAAGGCGTGCCGGACCATTAAAGGCATCTTAGGGTCTGGGGGCTAATGCCGTTACTTGACCAACCTTTAACGCCTCCGCTGAAGATCAAGCTCTCTCGCTCGCGAGATGTAGGTTGGTCGAATTGGGGACCCAATTGGACTTCTGGGTGATGGGTAAAATCAGGATGATAAAGACTGCCAGCCGTTTGCGGATGAGTACGACAGATATCTCCTTCAAGCTGCAGGCCAGCTCCGTCAGGGCGCAACCGAAACAGAAGTTGTCAGATACTTCGGCGATCGTCCTGGTGTGCAACGACCCGTCTTCTTGTAAACGTTCGTCGCACACTCGGGTTTGACCTTCGGTGGCGATGCAACCTTCCGCTGTTCTTCTTTGATGTTTGCCAGAACGGCGCTCAGATGCTTGTTCTCGCTGATCGCAGCACGGATGACGCACTGTTGGTGTGGGTCGATGGTATTGCTTGGCACTGGGATCAAGGCATCAAGCCTTTGATCAGCCCCAAAACGTC
>CAYWNJ010000554.1:0-2103 GCA_964459535.1 uncultured Rhodobacterales bacterium | reverse complement strand
TTAGTTGCTCTGCTGCGCTGAGTTCTAGCCGATCACCAACGGCGGCAAAAACGACTAAGCTATCAAGCAGATGATACCCATCCGCGCGTTGACCTGTGACATGAAGGGTTAGATTGATTTTGGCAGGCGCGAACGCCTCAACCTTCATCAGCCGAGCCCAGGCGTAAAGGCGGCGCCCCTTCCTCCGCCAGAACTTGATCAAGCCCAAGATCCAGCTTGCGCCGCATACGGTCGGGGTTTGCCTCGCCACTCGCATTGTCGAAATCAACAAAGCTGAGGGCGCGCCGCCACTGGAACCGCGCCTCGCGCTTGCGTCCCACTGCCCAATATACATCACCCAGATGATCGTTTACGACGGGATCAATTGGCATAAGCTCGACCGCGCGCTCCATATGAACCACCGCTTCGGCGTAACGGCCTAGCCGGTAGAGCACCCATCCAAGGCTATCAATGATATAGCCGCTTTCGGGAGAGGCTGCGGCGGCGCGCTCAATCATGTCCAGCGCTTCGTCAAGCTTGATCTGCTTTTCCACAAGCGAGTAGCCAAGATAGTTCAGCACCTGCGGCTGATCGGGGCTGAGCTCAAGCGCGCGGCGAAAGTCGGCCTCTGCTTGGGGCCAGCGCCCAAGCCGCTCATAACAGATCGCCCGCGCATAATGCAGGAACCATGCGTTTCGTCCGTCCTGACCTGTCAGCGACAGCGCGGTATCATAGGCGGGAATGGCCCCTTCGAAATCCCGCTGGGACCGTCTCAAATCACCAAGCGTGTAAAACACGATGGGCAGATCGCTGAACGTCTTTGCGAGGTCTTGCAGAACGCTGATCGCCTCCTCAGGGCGCTCCGCGCTGCGCAAGGCCTCCACACGGCCCAGCTCGGCGGCGTGGAAGGCCGGGTGGCGCGCGGGCACCTCTGCATAAACCGCTATGGCAAGATCATATTGCCGCAGATCCTCAAGCAGCTCTGCGTTTAGCAACAGGGCATCAATATGATCTGGCCTCAGATTTTGGGCCAGCCGACTGTATAAAAGGGCGTAATCTGCGCCAGCCTCGTTCCGCAGCGCGCTTGCCACGCTAAAAAACACCTCGGCAAGCCCGTCGCGCGCGCTGGTGATATGGGTGAAGGGGACTTTTACCCCCTCTTCCAGCAGGGCGACCATCTCTGCAAGTTCCGGATCAAGTACGTTGCCAAAGGCCATGCGCAGGCTGCTGATCGCATCTTCATTGCGGCCCATCTGCGACAGGATCTCGGCCCGCGCCATCGCCGCGCGCCTTGTGCGCGTCATGGCCCCGCCGCTCTCGGAGCCGAGTATGCCTTCGGCACCCTCCCAGTCGCCGGTCGAGGCAAGCGCCATCGCTTTGTGATACATCGCAAAGCTGCCAAGCCCTTGGGTCTGCGCCACAGCATCAAAGGCGGCAAAGCTGGCGCGGTGATCGCCTGTTCCCATGGCCGCCCAGGCTTGCACCAGACCATCGACCAGCGGGCCAATCCCGCCCGTGTTCAAATCGCGGGACAGGATCGCCTGGAAATCGCCCGCTTGCGCGTCGCGTGTCACCGCCACCATATGCGCGATCTGGCTGCGCTGCCCCGCGCCCTCAAGCTGCGTGGCCAAAGGTATCGCGCCCGCAATATCGCCCAAGAGAACCCGAGAGCTCACAACGTCTTCAAGCAGATCGTTATTTGTTGGATCCGCCGTCAAAGCGCGGGAGAAGTAATGTGCAGCGGCAACAAAGTCATTTTGCTGTGCCGCCTGACGACCTGCAAGATAGGCCCCTGCAATAGCGTTGGACATCGCCACATTGGCAGCGGTTGCAGACACCGCCAAAGCGGCAAGGAATAGAAAACGTCTCAAGCGTGGGCGCCTCGCGAGCAGTGACTAGATGTAAATCCTAACACGCAGGCGTGCCTTGGCAAAGCAAAGCTTCCAACCCCAACCTCTGGCTCACGCGATTGCGATCACATGTTGGGATAATTTGGGCCATCCCCGCCTTGCGGCGTTGTCCAAGTGATATTCTGCGCCGGGTCTTTGATGTCACAGGTTTTGCAATGGACGCAGTTTTGGAAGTTGATGACAAAGCGGGTGTCTTTTCCCTCTTCCTCGACAA
>CAYWNJ010000553.1:0-2108 GCA_964459535.1 uncultured Rhodobacterales bacterium | reverse complement strand
GGCGGCGGCCGCTTTCTCGATCCGGCGGCGAATGACGTAAAGCTCGCGCTCAAAGGTTTCCTCATCCACATTCTTGCTGTTCGAGATTAGGATCTGCTCAATCTCGGGCCGCGTCGCATTCGCCTTTTCGCCCAGACACTCGACCGCAACCGGCACGTGACGCCAGCCATAGATATAGTAGCCCATGCGCAGGACTTCAGATTCGACAATCGTCCGGCAAATCTCTTGCGCGCCAAAATCAGAGCGCGGCAGAAAGACCTGACCCACGGCAATCAGCTGATCCTTGTCCGGCGTGTGACCCGTGCGCGCGATTTGCTCATAGAAAAAGGGCACGGGGATTTGAACGTGAATACCTGCCCCATCCCCGGTTTTGCCATCCGCATCCACCGCACCCCGGTGCCACACAGCCTTTAGGGCCTTGATGCCATTCTCCACCACGACCCGGCTGGGCTGCCCATCGATGCTGACCACAAGCCCAACCCCGCAGCTGCTATGTTCCTCGCTGAGGGAATAAAGGCCCCGCTCGGCAACAGAGGCGCGCTTGGCACGCTCGAACTCCACCCAGGCTTCATCGAAATTTTGCATGTTCAGTCCTTTATTGGCGACGGGCGCGCGCGCCGTGGCCAAGTGTTTACTCCGCCGCGATATGAAGCGCCTTATCGAGCTGCGCCAAAATGGCGGTCGCACAATCGCGCCCATCGCGGATCGCCCAGACAACCAGCGATGCACCGCGCACGATGTCCCCCACCGCATAGACATTCTCAAGCGCTGTTTGACCCGTCTCGAACTGGGCTTTGATCGTGCCCCAGCGCGTGACTTCCAGCCCCGGTGTATCCCAGAGCGCGGGCAGATCCTCTGGCTCGAAGCCGAGCGCCTTGATCACCAGATCGGCATCCTCGACATAGTCCGAGCCGTCGATCACCTCTGGCATTTGTCGGCCTGTCGCATCGGGCGCGCCAAGGCGCATCCGCTCGACCAAAACGCCCGAAACCTGCGCGCCCTCGGTCTTGAAGCCTTTCGGCGCGCTCAGCCATTCAAAGACAACGCCCTCTTCTTCGGCATTTTGAACTTCGCGCTGACTGCCGGGCATATTCGCGCGGTCCCGACGGTAAAGGCATTTGACAGAGACGGCACCTTGGCGGATGGCCGTGCGCACGCAATCCATCGCCGTATCGCCGCCGCCAATCACGACGACGCGCTTGCCCGACGCATCCAGCCGACCTGTATCAAACGCGGCGACATCATCGCCGAAGCTCTTGCGATTCGATGCGGTCAGATAGTCTATCGCCCGTTCGATCCCTGTAGTTTGCGCATTGGGCACAGGTAAGTCACGGCTTTTGTAAACGCCCGTTGCGATGATCACCGCCGTATGGGCCGAGCGGATTTCGTCAAAGGAGATATCCGCGCCCACCGCACAGTTTAGGCGAAAGACCACGCCCGCCTCTTCCAACTGCGTTATCCGGCGCATCACAACGTCTTTTTCCAGCTTAAAGCCGGGTATCCCGTAGGTCAGCAAGCCTCCCGCACGGTCATAGCGGTCATATACGGTCACCTGCAGCCCCGCCCGCCGCAGCACATCCGCCGCCGCCAGCCCACCAGGGCCCGCGCCGATAATACCGATACTTTCGGTGCGCTCTTGGGCTGGTGTCCCCGGTTTAATCCAACCTTCCTCCCACGCGGTATCGGTGATGTATTTCTCAATCGAGCCAATCGTAACGGTGCCGTGGCCCGACTGCTCAATCACACAATTCCCCTCGCACAGGCGGTCCTGAGGGCAAATCCGGCCGCAAATTTCCGGGAATGTATTCGTGGCTTGGCTGATCGTGTACGCCTCTTTCAGCCGCCCCTCCGCAGTGAGGCGCAACCAATCTGGGATGTTGTTGTGTAGCGGACAATGGCTTTGGCAATAGGGCACCCCGCATTGGCTGCATCGGCTGGCTTGCTCTGCCGCTTTGGTCGCCGCGTACTCGGCATAGATCTCGCGAAAATCTACGCGCCGCGTGTCGGCAGCGCGTTTCTCCGGCATGTCACGCTCGATCCCGACGAATTTTAACATAGGCTGTTGTGCCATCACGCAGTCACCACTGATAAGTCTTTCCGACCGTTCT
>CAYWNJ010000552.1:0-2109 GCA_964459535.1 uncultured Rhodobacterales bacterium | reverse complement strand
GACTGTGGGGGCATCAGATTTAAGGTTGGACCCATTATTGGGGCTAGCCTGCGCACGCCAAACCTCTGATATCTTGCGGATGTTGCGCCAATGGGGCCAGATTAATTCATCCTCACCTTAGCCCGCGGTTGACATTCCTATCTTGCGCTCCCCATGTAACCCTCTCATAGACAGTCCAAGTTCTAGATGTTCAGAGGTATTGCGCCCCCATGCCCGTTGTTGTTGTCGAATCTCCGGCCAAAGCCAAGACGATCAACCGATATCTCGGCGACAACTATATTGTGCTGGCCAGCTACGGCCATGTCCGCGACTTGCCGCCCAAAGACGGCAGCGTCGATCCCGAGGACGGCTTTGCGATGCTCTGGGAGGTCGCCTCGGACAGCAAAAAACATGTCAAAGCCATCGCAGATGCGCTGGCCGATGACGGGGAGCTGATCCTCGCCACTGACCCGGATCGCGAGGGCGAAGCGATCAGCTGGCACCTCCAAGAGGCCCTGACCAAGCGGCGCAGTATCAAAAAGGATACGCCCGTCAGCCGTGTCACCTTTAACGCCATTACCAAGGACGCGGTAGCCAAGGCGATGGCCGCCCCGCGTCAGGTCGATATGCCCTTGGTCGAGGCGTATCTGGCGCGCCGGGCACTAGATTACCTTGTCGGCTTTAACCTCTCGCCAGTCTTGTGGCGCAAACTGCCGGGCGCGCGCTCGGCCGGGCGGGTGCAATCGGTCTGCCTGCGCCTGATCACCGAGCGCGAGATGGAAATCGAGGCTTTCCGCGCCCGCGAATACTGGTCGGTTACGGCAACCCTGACGAACCCGCGCGGCCAGAGCTTTGAGGCCCGCCTGACCACGCTCGCGGGTCAAAAGCTGGAACGCTACTCGATTGAGAACGCCAAACATGCAGAGATGGCCGTGCAAGCGGTCACCAGCCGCGATCTCTCCGTCACGTCGGTCGAGGCTAAGCCCAGCCAACGCAACCCTTCCGCGCCCTTTATGACCTCGACCCTTCAGCAAGAGGCATCGCGTAAGTTCGGCATGGGGGCGCGCGCCAAACGATGAGCGTTGCGCAGCGTCTCTATGAGGCGGGCTACATTACCTGTATGCGGACCGACGGGATCGACATGGCACCTGAGGCCGTCACCATGGCCCGCGACGCGATTAAAGAGCGCTTTGGCGCCGACTACGTACCAGCCAGCGCGCGCGTGTATAAGAACAAAGCCAAAAACGCGCAGGAAGCGCATGAGTGCATTCGGCCCACAGATATGCGCCGGGATGCGGCGGCGATCAAAATCGCTGACCCGGATCAGCGCAAGCTTTATGATCTGATCTGGAAACGCACCCTCGCCTGCCAAATGGCAAGCGCCCGGTTGGAGCGGACAACGGCGGATATTGGCAGCGCCGATGGTCAAGTTAGCCTGCGCGCAACAGGTCAGGTGGTGCTGTTTGACGGCTTCCTGCGGATCTATGAAGAAGGGCGCGACGACGCGGCGGATGAAGAGGACAAGCGCCTGCCGCAGCTCAGCCAGGGTGAGAAAACCGCCAAAGAGGCGGTCACGCCCGAGCAGCATTTCACCCAGCCGCCGCCGCGCTATACCGAGGCCACGCTTGTCAAACGGATGGAAGAGCTAGGCATCGGCCGCCCCTCCACCTATGCCTCCATCGTCACGACCATTCAGGATCGGGACTATGTAACGAAGGACAAGAACCGCCTGATCCCGCAGGACAAGGGACGGCTCGTCATCGCGTTCCTGTCGAACTATTTCCGCCGTTACGTGGATTACGACTTCACCGCCGATCTGGAGGAGGATCTGGATCGGGTGAGCGCGGGCGACGCGAATTACAAGGAGCTTCTGGGCCGCTTCTGGCGCGATTTCTCCGCCGCCATTGCCGAGACGTCGGAGTTACGGATCACCGACGTTCTGGAAAAGATCAACGAAGTGCTGGAGCCGCATCTGTTCCCCCCCAATGAGGACGGAAGTGATCCGCGCGCCTGCCCCAATTGCGGCGGCGGGCGGCTTTCGATGCGCACCGCGCGCTCGGGCGGGGCGTTCATCGGCTGCTCCAACTATCCCGAATGCCGCTACACCCGCCCCTTCGGCCCGTCGGGGCC
>CAYWNJ010000551.1:0-2122 GCA_964459535.1 uncultured Rhodobacterales bacterium | reverse complement strand
TCGGCCTTGATATCGCGCGCGAATACCGGCGAGCGATCCCGACGATAGGCGACGATCATATCGCCAAGACGCTTTTGCAAGTCAGCCAGGTCTTTGGCCAAGCACAAGATCGCCATAACTTCCGACGCCACAGTAATGTCAAACCCAGCCTCACGCGGGAAGCCGTTGGCCACACCGCCCAAGCTTGCCGTGATCTGGCGCAGGGCCCGGTCGTTCATATCCACAACCCGGCGCCATACGACCCGGCGCGTGTCAATCTCAAGCGTGTTGCCCCAATAGATATGGTTGTCGATCATCGCGCTGAGCAGCGAATGAGCCGAGGTAATCGCGTGGAAGTCTCCGGTGAAATGGAGGTTCATCTCTTCCATCGGGACAATCTGCGCATAGCCGCCGCCCGCTGCGCCGCCTTTCATGCCGAAATTGGGGCCGAGCGAAGCCTCACGGATACATACACATGCATTCTTGCCAATCCGGTTGAGACCATCGCCGAGACCAACCGTTGTTGTCGTCTTCCCCTCCCCCGCTGGGGTTGGGTTGATCGCAGTGACCAGGATGAGCTTGCCATTCGCACGATCTTGCACCGAGTTGATGAACGACTGAGAGACTTTTGCCTTGTCATGACCGTAAGGCAACAGATCCGCGGCCTCGATGCCTAGCTTGCTGCCGATCTCTTGGATCGGTTTTTTGTCTGCCTCGCGGGCAATCTCGATATCTGTTTTGTAAGCCATGGGGTATGTCCTAGAATCCTAAGCGGCGCATTTCTCGCGCTTGATTAGCCGCTTTGACCCTGAGAGCAAGTGCGCGATTCCGACATTTTGGCGCATATCAGCGGCGATGCCGCATCCGCTGGTTTCGTTTCGGAAAGTGCGTGGGCCCGTGCTGCGACCTGAAGGCCCAAGCTGTCAAACACACAGAAGGCTTGGGGCCACCCACCTCTTTTGCCCACGAACCGCACCCTGGCGACATACCCTATAACGTGCTTTCCCTATAGTCTGCTTTATGAAATTGTATCGAAATTCACTGCCACTCGGCTTTGCCTCGAATGCGAATTTGAATACGTCATGTTTCTGATTGAACAAAACAATCTTTAGTTGCGTAACATCGCAAACGCTGCCGAAGCTGCCCAGCCCGCGAATATCGCAATCGCCAGCGACATCAGCCCGTATAGCAGCGACTGCTCACGCGAGAGCGTAAAGAGCCAGCGCTCAAGCCCCACTTTACGCACGTCAATTGTCGTCTCGTATTGAGAAATGACCTCGCCCGCCCGGGTCAAAAAGATGCGCGTGACATAGTCCCCTTCGGTCAGAGCGGCGGGTAGCCTGACAGAGGTGCGAAAGAGCGTTTGCTCGTCCACCGCGACATGACCTTCAAGCAACTGATAAAGATCGTCTTTGGTCCGAATGCGGATAAGCGCCTCGGTAAAGCTGACAGAATCTTGGATATTCGACGGCGCACCGACGGAACGTATCGCACGGGGAATGGACACTTTATGGCGCAGGTCTTCCAAGTCCTTCAACGACTCCGATAAAGGTGCGCTGGTGACGACCGCGTAAAAACTTGGGGCGCGATCCACCTCGACCGCATCTGTGTTGACCCAAATCCCAAAGCGCCGGGCCTTGCGCCGCACCGTAATCGGCTCAGAGGGGCCCGAGATCGTCATAACAACGGCCAAGGGCGGCCCTTGTGGGATCGGGGCCTCCCGCTTGACGGCTCCAAAAATCAAAATTTCTGAGCCGTTAAAAGAGGTGGTGATGGCCACTTGATCCTGGCTCAGGCCCAGCACAACCTCTTCTGCCCAGGCGGGGAAGGCCGCAAGCAAAGCAAGCGCTGCAAAAATACGCGCCAACATCAGTGCCCCTCCGCCGCGCCGAGGCTATAAATCTCCGCCGGCATCAGCAGCAGGTCCAAGGCCAGCTTGCCGCAAACCGCGAGCACCAAAATCGCGAGCAAAATGCGCAGTTGCTCAGCCTTCATACGCACACCGATATTCGTGCCGATCTGCGCCCCAATCACGCCGCCGACCAGCAGCAAAACCGCGAGCACCACATCGACCGTGTAGTTCGTTGTTGCGTGCAAAAGCGTGGTAAAGCCGGTAACAAATATGATTTGGAAAAGCGACGTG
>CAYWNJ010000550.1:0-2126 GCA_964459535.1 uncultured Rhodobacterales bacterium | reverse complement strand
GGAAGGCATATTCTCGACCAGACCAACCAAACCTACGACGTTCGCTTTGGCCTTGCGTCGTACGAGTGCCTTCATCGTGCCCACAACGACGCCCGCGCCGCCCATATCCATGGTCATATCTTCCATGCCAGCGCTCGGCTTCATGCTGATCCCGCCCGTGTCAAACACGACCCCCTTGCCGACAAGTGCCAATGGTGGCGCGCCTGTCTCGCCCCCATTCCATTGCATGACCGCGACATAAGACGGGCTATCAGAGCCTTGCCCAACGCTCAGCAGGGTCCGCATACCAAGTGTTTCAAGCTGCGCTTCGTCCAAAATTTCGACGCTTAAACCGATGGTTTCTAGCGCCCTGATCTCATCGGCAAAGGCCGTTGTCGTCAGGTGGTTGGCCGGCGCATTGACCAAATCACGGGTCAAGAAAACCCCTTCGGCCACCGCCATTAAGGGTACCGCCGCTCGCTGTGCGGCATCGGGATCTGCAACCATCGCCGTTACGGCACCTTTTTTTACCTTCGGCGCGCTTTTTTGTGCCTGATAATCATAGTCTCGCATAATCAAGCCAAAAACCAACTCTTCAGGTTGGCGAAGCGCGGCCAAGAGTAAGGTCAAATCTGACTGTCCCCGTTTCTTGGCCAGTTCAGCACCTGCCTTGCGCAATATGTCTTGCGTGGGGCGTTTTGGAAGATACAGCACGTCAATTGCTTCGGCCGCCAACCCTGTGGGCATTTCCAACGTTCGCAAATCGCCTGGGCGCATCTTCGTAAAAGTATCGCTTTGCGACAAACGCGCCAAAGCACCCTTTGTCAGCCTATTCACACGCCGCGCCAACTGATTCATCCGCCCTTCAGGCCCCAATATCACGGCAATGCGCCCAGCGCGCGTCGCTAGGTCCTCTAAATTGGTCTCGGCAAAAGCGAAAGGGGTCAGATCCGTCATCATACTCTCCGTCAGGTTCGCTCCAAAGACCTAAGCCGAGTTCTGCCGCGCGGCAAGCTTAGATACATTAGATACAGTGGTGCAGTCGTACCGGCTGTCCAAACATCTTGCTCCTCAGATGCTTGTCTCACCGGTTTACCCTGCCCGAATGAGAGATTTTTTGACACTTCAGCGATTTATCGCGGCAGCCACGCTTCTATAATGAGCACGCGGAAGCATGAGAACGTTGAGTATTGGGGGGTAAAGCGGCGTGGATATTGTTGTCACGCCGCTTCAAATATTGTTTTTGGTTGGAGCGCATTTGTCCTGGGCCGGGTGAGCGCCATCAGACCTTGATCACAGGCGCAGCCTAGATCTACATCCGAGACGCAACATTCTCCCAGTTCACCAGATTGTCTAGGAAGTTCGATAAGTAATCCGGGCGTCTATTGCGGAAGTCGATATAATAGGAATGCTCCCAAACATCGCAGCCGAGCAGAGCCGTTTGCCCAAAACAGAGCGGGTTCACGCCATTTTCGGTCTTCGTGACCGCAAGCCCGCCATCTGCGTTTTTGACCAGCCAGGCCCAACCTGAACCAAATTGCCCTGCTCCCGCAGCTTTAAAAGCGTCCTGGAAGGCCGCGACAGATCCAAAGCTCTCGACCAGCGCCGCTTCAAGCTCGCTTGGCATTTTGCTCTCGCCAGGACCCATCATCTCCCAGAACTGATTATGGTTCCAGAGCTGTGAGATGTTGTTGAAAATGCCATTCTGAGCAACCGCAGCGGCATCATAGGTGCCAGCTATGATCTCTTCGAGGGTTTTGCCCTCCCACTCAGTACCTGCGATCGCCTTGTTGCCGTTAACCACATAGGCATTGTGGTGCAGGTCATGGTGGTACTCCAGCGTTTCTGCCGACATACCATGCGCCGCAAGCGCGTCATGTGCATAGGGAAGATCAGGAAGTTCAAAAGCCATATCAGGGCTCCCTTATTCTTAGTTTATAGTTCCTGCGTGACAGATTGGGCTGATACCCGCAAGGTCAACCCCTACGTAGCAATTGATTAAGTTGGCGCGGTGTAAGATTGGTCCGTATGGCGCACGTCCCAGAGCCCTTCATGCGCTGGGGAAAGCCCGCAGGTTTAGCCGTGAGGTTCACAGTATTTGATGCAGTGTCAAGGGTAGCGGTGTACTTGAAGGTTGGAATAAATTG
>CAYWNJ010000549.1:0-2126 GCA_964459535.1 uncultured Rhodobacterales bacterium | reverse complement strand
CAACGGGCAGCTCGATCATCTCGGACCACCAGCCAAAGAGCTCTTCCGGCGCTTCTGAGGCCGGGCCAAAGGCGACATAATCGGCCCCCGCCTCGCCAGCCATAAGACCATCATGGCGCGAGAGATTGCAAAAAGCGCCGACAATCGCCTCGGGGCCAAGCGCTTTGCGCGCCTCCCGTACCGAGCCGCCCGGCGACAGGTGCACACCGTCCAGCCCTAGGCGCGCGGCCAGCTCCACGCGGTCCGTCACCACCAGCGCCACGTCCCGCGCATGGGTCACCTCACGCAGCGCGTCTGCCGCGCGCGCGATACGGTCTTCGTTCCGGGTTGCAAGGTCAAGTCGGACGCACGCCACGCTATGCGCGTCAAGCACGGCTGCTAGCGTCTCTGTAAAGCTCAGCTCAATGGTTTCGGGGGTGATCAGATAGATCTGCGGCTGCTCGGATTGGGACATGGGGCTGCCTCTTAGCGTTCAGCTTTGGCCTTAGCCGATCCCGACGCAAATGCAAATGCCCAAGCCGGGCCTTTTCGATGCTGGGCGGGCACGCTATGCAGCGCGGCATGACACACCCCATATTCGTCTTGGTACGCCCGCAAATGGGCGAGAATATCGGCGCAGCAGCGCGGGCGATGTGGAATTTTGGCCTGCCGCATATGCGGCTTGTCGCGCCGCGTGATGGCTGGCCGAGCCCCGCCGCCACAGCGCTGGCCAGCGGGGCCGGACGGGTGCTCGACAGTGCTTTGGTTGTGCAATCCCTGCCCGAGGCCATTGCCGATTGCCGCTATGTCTACGCGACAACCGCGCGCCCGCGAGATCTGACAAAGGAGGTCGCGACCCCCGAGATCGCCATGCAAGACGCCGCAATGCGCATCGCACAGGGCGCGCGTGTTGCCGTGCTTTTGGGGCCCGAGCGCGCGGGCCTTGAAAACGCGGAGATCGCACAGGCCAATTCGATCATCTCGGTTCCGGTGAACCCGGAGTTCCCCTCGCTCAATCTGGCGCAATGCGCCCTACTCTTGGCGTATGAGTGGCAGCGCGCCCGACCCGCAGCCCCGACGCAGGACACCGCATTGGCCCAGCCGCAATGGGCACAAACCGGGGAGGTCGAGGCTTTGGCCCGGCATTACGAAGATCGCTTGGAAGAGGCGGGGTTTTTCTTTCCCGCCCATAAGGCGCAGAGCATGAAGGTGAACCTACGCAATTTGTGGTCGCGCTTGCCGCTAACCCAAGCCGATACACGTATGCTCCACGGTATCCTGCGTCAGATGGTCCGCTGGGCGGGGCGGGAATAGCGTTTAAGTCTGAGCCAGGAGGCGACTATGGCAACACGCAAACTTTTTGAAGAGGTCGGGGACGGCGCGAAACCCACCAGCCAGCCCGGCATGATTGATAAGGGGCGTGGCGGCGCACGCCGCGCGATCCGCGCTTGGCTGCTGATGCTCTTTGCGCTGGTTTTTGTGATGATCATCGTCGGCGGTCTGACACGCCTGACCGACTCGGGTCTCAGCATCACCGAATGGCGGCCAATCACCGGGGCAATCCCGCCGCTAACCGCCGAAGACTGGGCCCTTGAGTTCGAGAAGTATCAGCAGATTGACGAGTTTCGGCTTCAAAACAGTTGGATGACCTTGGCAGATTTCAAGCCAATCTATTGGTGGGAATGGGGGCACCGCCAGCTTGGCCGCGTGATCGGCCTGGTCTGGTTCCTCGGATTTTTCTGGTTCCTCCTGCGCCGTCAGATCCCAACGGGCTGGACAACGCGGCTCTTAGGGCTCGGCGCGCTTGGTGGGCTGCAAGGCGCGATCGGGTGGTGGATGGTCTATTCCGGCCTAACCCAAGGCCAAGCCAGGGTCGATGTCGAAAGCTATCGTTTGGCCACCCATCTGGGCCTTGCCTTTGTCATTTTGGGTCTGATTACCTGGTATGTGCTCCAGCTTAGCCACCGGCCAAAGGATCTCTTGGCGGCGCACCGCGCCCGCGAGACACGCCTGTTTAAGATCTCAACCGGCCTGATGCACGCCACCTTTCTGCAAATCCTGGTCGGCGCGATGGTCGCCGGAATTGACGCGGGGCGCAGCTATACCGATTGGCCATTGATGGGCGGGCAGCTCTTTCCCGCAACCGC
>CAYWNJ010000548.1:0-2129 GCA_964459535.1 uncultured Rhodobacterales bacterium | reverse complement strand
CAGCCGTGCGGTCTTGATCTCGGCCCGGTAAAACTCGGTCAGGCCATAGACAGCCTCGGGCTGCAACTCGGGCGCGGCATGTGCATTGCCGTACCACGCCGCATAGCTGGACGGGTCGCGCAAGCGAAAATCCGCGCTCAGATCAACGATCTTTAGATCGCGCGGCAGCCCAGAGATCACCTCTTGGCTAGTTTTATGCGGCAGCGCGCAAAAGCATAGATCAATGCCGGACCAATCCACCTGATCAAAGCCCACCATATGGGGCAAGTTCAAATGGCGCAGATGCGGGTAGACCGAGCTCAGCGAAAGTCCTGCTTTAGAATACGCGCCTAACGCATTGATTTTCATATTTGAATGCCCGGCGATTAGCCGGATAAGTTCAGCGCCCGTATAGCCGGAGGCGCCGAGGATCGCGATAGAGTAAGTCATGGTTTTCTCTCAAAGAAAGCTGTGGTTTTAGGCGGCGGAAAAGCGGATTTCTCGTCGCAAAAATTGGGTCGCACGGTCGCCAACGCGCCTTGGATCGCCGGTTGTGAGGTATGAGGCGTCGCCCCGCCCCAGCCGGCCCGGATGCCGCGCGATATAATCCGCAAGGCTTTCGGCCACCAAATTCGCTTGGCTAAACAGTTTGACATCAGCGCCAAGCGCCGCGCGAAACGTCTGTTCAAGCAGCGGATAATGCGTGCAGCCCAGGATCGCCGCCTCGGGCTTGGGCATTTTGCGCAAAAGCGCCTCAACATGCGATCGGACAAGCGCCTCGGCCAGGATCATATCCCCCTCTTCGATGGCATCAACCACACCGCCACACGCCTGCGCCTCGACATCAACACCAATCGCGCGAAAGGCCAATTCGCGCTGAAAGGCGCGACTTGAGACGGTGGCGGGGGTTGCAAACAGGGCCACATGCTGCACCGATACCTCGCGCGGGGGGGTGTTATCGCCCCAGCGCCGCTCGGTCAGTGCTTCGATCAGGGGGACAAAAACGCCCAAGACCCGCTTGTCGCCCGGCACCCAGCCCTCTTGCATCCGGCGCAGCGCTGCTGCGGAGGCTGTGTTGCACGCCAAAATGACCAAATCACACCCGGCGTCAAAGAGGCGCTGTACCGCGTTGCAGGTCAACTCGTAAATGTCATCCGCCGTCCGCACGCCGTAAGGCGCATGGGCGCTATCGGCCATATAGACGAACGGCACAGAAGGCAGCCGCTTTTGCGCGGCGTCCAAAACCGTCAAGCCTCCCAGCCCACTGTCAAAAATACCAATTGCCATCTCGAAAGCGCCTCTAGGCGTTGCGTATCTGCGGGAAAGCGGCCTATGCGCGATGCCGCTCTTCGAATTCGAAACCCAAATCAAAGCTTTTGACCGGGTTCGGGCTCAGGGCATAGGTGGCCCGTCGCAAATAGTCCATCATCTTGCGCGAATCTTTGGCCATCGGGTCCAAAACATCGCGGTCAATCGGATCGCCAATGACAACGCGCACCGGCGTATCCACGCGCTTTTTGAACTCTTTGATCATCAGCCCCATGCGCAAGGTATAGTGCATATGGCTCGCGATTTGGAACAGACGGCTCGTGTGCCCTTCGAAGAAAACCGGCAGTACCACCGCATCGCTCTTGCCAATCATGCGCGCGGTAAAGCTGCGCCAGCTTGGATCCATCGGCTTGGCCAAAGGTTTGACCGCCGTACTGACCGTACCGCCCGGAAAAATGCCAATCGCCCCGCCCGCCTCAAGATAGCTGAGCGCCTGTTTGCGCGTTTCCAGATTAAGCTTTACCGCATCCTTCGTACCATCAAAGGAAATCGGCAGAATGATCCGGTTCAGATCCTCGGCCTTGCGAAAGACCCGGTGGGCGAGAATGCGAAAATCACCGCGTGTCTTGGACAGGATATGGCCCATCATAAGCCCATCCAGAATGCCGTAAGGGTGGTTGGCGATTAAGATCAGCGGCCTGTCGGTTGGCACATTGTCAAGGCTGCCGCCTCGTACATCTAGGCTGAGCCCATAGCGCTCAACCATCACCTGCCAAAAGTCGCGACCCGCGGCGACCTCATCCTCATACCCGGCGGCCCGCTTGATCAAGCGCAAGCGTCCGGGCGTGCTCTCCATCAAACGTATAACCGCCCGGCCCCCG
>CAYWNJ010000547.1:0-2139 GCA_964459535.1 uncultured Rhodobacterales bacterium | reverse complement strand
GCATGCTGCACTATGATCAGTGTTAGGGCGAAACTTTGCCTAGTCTGAAATGCTCAACGCCACAAAGCGCGGATCGCCCGCACGGCTGACCAAAAGCAACAAAGATTTACGACCCGCCTCCTTTGCCTCAGCCAAACGCGTTTCAACGTCCGAAAGGCTCGCCGCTTTTTGTTGGCCGACCTCAGTAATTACATCCCCTGCTCTAAGTCCTTTTTCATAAGCCTCCGAGGTCTCGTCAATTTCAGTAATCGCAAGACCTATCAGTTGATTGCCCACGCCAAGTTGTTCCCGAAGCTCATCCGTCAAGGGCTGTAGGGTTAGACCAAGTACCTCTTTAGGCGCCTCAGGTGCAGGTTGAGGATCATTCGCCACGGCAGGTACAGCACCTTCGGCCTCCTCGCGCCGACCTAAGGTCACGCGCATTGTCATCGTTTTACCATCACGCAGCACGACAACACGAACCGTTTCACCAACCGGGCTTTCGCCAACGCGGCGAATAAGCGCCCTAGAATCCTCAATCTCTACGCCTGCAAAGCTCAAGATGACATCGCCATCTTGAATACCCGCCTCTTTAGCTGGCCCGTCAAAGACCGATTGAACCAGCGCACCCGCCACCTTCTCAAGACCCAGAGCCTCGGCGATATCCTCGTCAATCTCTTGGATGCGTACACCCAGCCAACCCCGGCGCGTTTCACCGAATTCGCGCAATTGGTCGACAACCCGAGTGACCACATTAGAGGCCATCGAAAAGCCGATGCCAATCGAGCCGCCGTTGGGTGACAAAATCGCTGTATTCACACCGATCACTTCTCCGCTCATGTTGAACAGCGGCCCGCCAGAGTTCCCGCGGTTAATCGCAGCATCCGTCTGGATGTAGTCATCATAGGCACTGCTGAGCGCGCGGTTACGGGCCGATACAATACCAACTGAAACCGAAAACCCTTGTCCGAGTGGGTTACCAATCGCAAGGACCCAATCGCCCACACGCGCCTGGTCACTATCGCCAAAAGGCACAAAGGGGAGCGGCCCATCAGCCTCGACTTTTAAGAGCGCGATATCAGTATTGGGGTCCGTTCCGACCACCGTCGCCTCCAATTCTTCGCCATCAAAGAACTCGATGAGTATTTCATCGGCCTCCTCAATCACATGGTTATTGGTGACGACATACCCATCTTCAGAGATAATAAAGCCGGATCCCAGCGCCGAAGAGCGGCGCGGACGGTTTCCGTCGCGATTCCCATTCGGGCGGTTCCGGAATAAGTCCTCAAAGGGCGATCCTTCGGGAACGATCCCACGCGGGCCGATGCGCCCTTCGATCACGGTCGACGTGGTGATATTCACAACCGCAGGGCTTATCTCCTCGGCCAGAGGCGCCAAGCTCTCGGGGCGCGCCAAGGCCGCCATCGCCTGGACCATCACAAATGCGAGCGCAAGCAAAACGATCCAAAACGGGCGCGGGTCGATACGCGCTGTCACATACGCCTTTGGCCGGGTATCTTTGATCTGCATAAGAGAGGTCTCCAATTTGTCAGGGCGGGCCGCACGCAACCCTTTTTTCTATTTTGCGCCGTTAAGCTTAAGGATCCATCTAGGGTGGCACGTATGCAACAGGGAAGGGCAAGACTGCTCTAATTTTCTCAAATTGATGTGAGAAAGTTGTGAGCAATTACATCAGCTAGGGCATGTCACCCTTCCCCGACCTTCGAGGTACGGCCCGTCAAAGGCCCAATTGCCAAGCGGCCCAAAGCAATATCATGCCGAACACCATGGCGATAAGGCCCACCTGACGCGTTGCGGCCTCGCCAAGTGTTGATAAAAGTTCAAGCATCCGCACAATCAAAGACGGTGCGAGCGCATAGACCAGCCCCTCGACCACCAGGACGAGCCCTAGGGCGAGGAGCAGCCATGCCATTCTTAATTTGCCGCCCCAGTATCTGAGCGCAGATAGTTGAAGAACTCGCTATCGGGCGACAAAACCATAGTCGAATTTACGCCGCGCAAGGCACGCTCATACGCGGTGAGCGAACGGTAAAACTCAAAGAACTCTGCGTCTTGACCAAAAGCCTCTGCAAAAATCGCGTTCCGCTCGGCATCCGCCTCCCCTCGGATGATCTCCGCCTCGCGAGTCGCTTCAGACGT
>CAYWNJ010000546.1:0-2142 GCA_964459535.1 uncultured Rhodobacterales bacterium | reverse complement strand
AGGCAAACCTACGGTTTGACGGGCGGCGCGTACCGCGCCACCCTCGGTCGGCTTGGGCAAAGCAGAGGCGGTTGAAGATTGATATCAAAATATAGTCGTCAGGCTATAGCCAAACTACCGCGGGACGCCTTAGGTTTAAGTCGAGTACCTTAGCTGACGTGACGCTGCGTTTTGGTTGCTGGATCCTTTGCGGAATGTGCAAGTAATCCATAGATCAAACCAAGGCATCTCTGAATGCGTTTACCGAGATGCCTGCCTGTTTTTGAGTTGTGAGGACCCGATGGCCTATCGCGCACCGACGGATGACTACACTTTTCTCTTTGATCATGTTGTGGATCTTGACCAAGTTCGCGCAACAGAGCGTTTTGCCGAGGCCAGCGCTGATGTCACCTCGGCGATCTTAACCGAGGCGGGAAAGCTCTGCGAAGAGGTTTTGACGCCCCTCCAACGGTCTGGCGATCTTCACCCCGCGCGGCTTGAAAATGGTGTTGTGCGCACCTCGCCAGGCTATGCCGAGGGGTTTTCTGCCATCGCAGAAGGCGGATGGGTCGGCATCGCTGCGGATCCAACCTATGGTGGTATGGGCCTGCCAATGACGGTCACAACGGCTGTCAATGAGATGATGAGCGCCGCCTGCCTGTCCCTACAATTGGCACCGCTGATGAGCCAAGGCCAGATTGAGGCGCTTGAGCATCACGCCTCGGACGCGATAAAGGCGCTTTATCTGCCCAAGCTTATTTCAGGAGAGTGGACCGGCACGATGAACCTGACAGAGCCGCAAGCAGGCTCTGATGTCGGCGCTCTAGCGACGCGGGCGGAGGATATGGGGGACGGGACCTATCAAATCACCGGCCAAAAGATCTATATCTCTTGGGGCGACAATGATTTTACTGAAAATGTCTGTCACCTCGTGCTCGCGCGCCTTCCCGGTGCGCCGGCTGGAACCAAAGGGATCAGCCTGTTCCTCGTGCCCAAGCGCCTGCCCGATGAAAACGGGAATGCCGGTGTGGCCAATACGCTTAAAGTCGTGAGTTTGGAGCATAAGCTTGGCCTGCATGGCTCGCCGACCTGCGTGATGCAATATGACAGCGCGACAGGCTGGCTCGTCGGACCAGAGGGCGGCGGGATGGCCGCGATGTTCACAATGATGAACAACGCCCGGCTTGGTGTTGGGGGTCAGGGCATTGGCGTGGCCGAAGGGGCCTATCAGCACGCGCTTAGCTATGCGCTGGACCGCAAACAAGGCCGAACCGAAGGCGAGACGGGCGCGATTATAGATCACGCCGACGTGCGCCGGATGTTGATGACGATGCGCGCCGAGACCTATGCCGCGCGGGGCATTGCCCTGGCCTGCGCGGTGGCCATCGACATGAGCACCGCCACCGATAGCAAGGAATGGAAAGCCCGCGCTGCAATATTGACGCCAATCGCAAAGGCTTTCGGCACCGATATCGGCAACGAGGTCGCAGCCATGGGCATTCAGGTGCATGGCGGCATGGGCTTTGTCGAAGAGACTGGCGCAGCGCAATTCGCCCGCGATGTCCGCGTCACAACGATTTATGAGGGCACAAACGGCATTCAGGCGATGGATCTGGTCGCCCGCAAAATGATGGATGGGGGCGAGGCCGCCGCCCGTCTGCTCGACGAGGTAGAGGCTGCCGCAGAGCAAGCGCGCGACACCTTGCCTGATCTCGCAGAGCCGGTCTGGGAGGCGTGCGAAAGTCTGCGCGAGACGACCGAGTGGATGCAATCCCAGAACCACCGCGTGCGCTTTTCGGGGGCCGTACCCTACCTGCGCGCCTTTGCCCGTGTACTTGGCGCGCATGTGCATTTGGTCTCGGCCGCGCATGACAAAGGCGGCGTGCGTGAAAAGATTGCGCGGTTCTATATCCAACGCCTTTTGCCGGAGCATGTCAGCCTTCTGGTCCAGGCGCAGGCGGGGGACCATGATCTTTACTCGCTCACCCCAGATGAGTTCGCAGCCTAATGGCGGATGGCAATAGGAACGGGCTGCGCTACCCGTGGGAGGACCCTCCGGCCCAGGGCGATGTGATTGAGGTGGCCGAGGGGGTGCTCTGGCTGCGCCTTCCCCTGCCGATGAAGCTGGATCACGTCAACATTTATGCGCTGGATGACGGCGAG
>CAYWNJ010000545.1:0-2149 GCA_964459535.1 uncultured Rhodobacterales bacterium | reverse complement strand
CCCACAAAGATGCGCACTTCAGGGCCTACCGCAAGATGGGTGGTTTGTCTTTGTCGCCCCCTGGCATGGGGCGCACGGACGGCTCCGCCGCTTGGGGCATATCAAAGCACAGCCCATTACGCCGCAGCGCTTGCGCCAGCGTATGTGCGGCGGGGACAAACACCACATCGAGAAACCCAGCGTCGAGCCCGGAAAAAGCCAGCGCCTCGCTGCCGATTTGGCGCAAGGCAGCCTCTGCCGCCGGTATCGCCCCGACAAAGGCCAGCAGATGCGCGCGTGTCCCATCCTCATACTCTGCCCAGGCCAAGGCGGCGAAAGGGGCAAGCCCTACTGTCGCTGACAAGCGCATGTCGAGCGCGCTCAACAGCGCTTCGGGCACCTGCTGAGGCGGGCGCAGCTCTGAAATCCGCGCGGCAAATCCATCCTGCGACGGCGCGGTGATCTCGGCCAACCAGGCCATGGCTTCGCCGGGAAGGAGGATTGAAGCGTTTGGAACCTCAAAATTCAATCCCAGCGCCAGCTTTGTCGGCGCCAGCAGAGCCGCCAGGGTTCTGCCCGATAGCGCTGCATAGGGTGCCGGGCCGTCGGTAAAGGCGGTCAGCCGCTCTTCACGGTCAAAGGCGAGGACCGCCGGACCCTGCGCGAGGTCAAAGCTGCGCGGCTCGATATCCTCTCCCTCCGGCTCTGAGGCCAGCAGGAGATAAAGCTCTGTTGTCGCGAGCTGCGCATAAAAAGCAGTACGCGCGTCCTCGGCCTCTGGGCGCGCGAGCATAGCCGACAAGGCGCTGTCGAGGGGGGTCACGCGAGCGCCTCCTGCACCGCGCCGCGCAGAGCAGGTAGCAGGTCGGTCGCGAACCAAGGATTGCGCTTGAGCCAGCCTGTGTTGCGCCAGCTTGGATGGGGCAGCGGAAAGCGCGCGGGGGCATAGTCGCGCCACGCTTTCACGACATCGGTCACCGGGCCTTGGGTCTTCAGATGCCATTTCTGCGCATACCCGCCGACAAATAGGGTCAACGGGATCTCTCCTAAGCTCTCTAGCGCCGCCGACCGCCAGGTCTTGGCACAAATCGGCGGGGGCGGCAGGTCCGCCCCCTTCGCATTATACCCCGGAAAGCAAAACGCCATAGGTAGAATAGCGATCCGCGTCTGATCGTAGAAGGTCGCCCGATCAATGCCCATCCATTCTCGTAGCCTGTCCCCTGACGGGTCATCGAACGGTCGCCCCGAGGCATGAACCCGCGCGCCAGGCGCTTGGCCAGCAATCAAAATACGCGCCTTTGGGCGAAACCAAACCACGGGCCGGGGCGTATGCCGGGTTGCGGTCTGCGCAAACCGCTCCGCGCAGATGTTGCACTCAGAGATGCGTTCGATCAGATCCATGCCCTCTGGGTATCGTGCCAGATAGGCAGGAGACAAGAGTGCCTGTCGGCTTTGCCGAAAAATATTTCGAAAAATGTCGAAATATACTTGCGGTCAGATTAAATTTCGATAATATTAGAAATATGGAAATGAAAGCGATAGATGATTTAGAACTGACCCTCGCCGCAACCCGCTTTGCGGCGCTTGGCTCGGAGCAGCGGCTGAGCGTTCTTCGGACCTTGGTGCGTGCCGGGCCTGAAGGGTTGAGCATTGGAGTGCTGGCCGAGCGGACAGGCGTTACAGGCAGCACGCTGACGCATCATGTCAAAACCCTCGCGCAGGCCGATCTGGTGACGCAAGCAAAGCACGGGCGTCAAATCATATGCGCGGCGGTGGCCTATGACAGTGTCGCAGCATTGGCGGAGTTTTTGCTCACCGAATGCTGCGCCGATGGTGAAGGAAATCAGGATGGCTGAGACAACTCAAACGCTGCGCGCGGACACGCGTCTGCGCCCTTGGCTCTTTAACGTCTGGTCGGCGTGTTTTTATTTGATCGCTGCGGTCGCACTGCTCGACACTGCGCAACTGGTCCCGACACTCGCATTCGCGGCCAAGGCGCTTATTGGAACCGCGCCGTTTATCCTGTTTGCGGTTTTTGCCGTGGCCTATCTCAAGGCGACGGGGGCAGAAAACCTACTGGCGCGCGCGTTCCAAGGGAACCCGGCGCGCATGGTTGTCATGGCCGCCCTGCTCGGCGGGCTGTCGCCGTTTTGCTCGTGTGAGGTTATCC
>CAYWNJ010000544.1:0-2152 GCA_964459535.1 uncultured Rhodobacterales bacterium | reverse complement strand
CGGTCGCCGCGCGGCCAAGTGGCCTTGATGGGACCCGCCCCTTTGATCCGATCACTTAGATATCCAACCCCAATCACATAGGCGTCCGCAGCGTTATAACGCTCGAGCACGGAGAAGTTCTTGAAAATCATAAAAGCCGCACCCTGCCCACCGGCTGGTAGCAAAATAGAGGCGGGTCCATAGTCAGGCACTGCGCTGCCCTGCGCGCTAAGAACGCCAAGCGACCGCCACTCGGAAGGCATTCTGCGGATTTTTCTGCTCGCCAGGGCATAGTTAAATCCACGCGGCAACGTAACCTCGACCCCCCACGGCACACCGCGCTGCCAGCCAAATCGCTTGAGATACGCGGCGGTTGAGGCCAGGGCATCGCTCGGATCATCCGACCAGATATCACGCCTGCCATCACCGGTGAAATCCACGGCATAGGCGAGGTAGGAGGTTGGAATAAACTGTGTATGGCCCATTGCCCCGGCCCAACTGCCGGTCATGTTGCGCGCAGATGTGTCACCGTTTTGCAAAATCTTTAAGGCAGCGATCAACTGGCTTTCAAAGAACTTGCCGCGCCTGCCGTCAAAGGCCAGCGTTGCCAAGCTTTGGATGATGTCATTATTTCCGCGAAACGCACCATAGGCGCTTTCCAATCCCCAAACCGCGACGACAACCTCTTTGTCTACACCATATCGGGCCTCAATGGCATCAAGCGTCCGGCGATGGGTGCGCAGCGCGGACTGGCCGTTCTTGATGCGCGTATCGGAGACGGCGGTATCTAGATACTCCCATATCGTCTTGGTGAATTCGGATTGATTACGATCACGTTTGATAATCTCAGGATCATATTGCACGCCCTGAAAGGCGCGCGCCAATGTCGCATCCGAAATCCCCTGACGTGCTGCGCGCCGTTTAAAGGTGACAATCCAATTCTGAAACTGGGTGTTTTTGACCAAGCGTATTTTTGGCTGTACAGCTAAGTCTCCGCGCAACACGGGCCGCACGATCTCGCTCGTTAGATCGGAGGTCATAAACGCTAAACTGGGACGTTCGAGCGGGCGCAAAGAACTTGTCATCGTCGCGAACGCACTAGAAGCGATGGCAGCAAAAGCCATCACTAAAATACCAAAGAACCGCATCATTGCCTCAAGAGATTTATTGTTTGCTTTGCGCTAAATCTAGCAACAACCAAAGGATGCGACCAGTCCAAATCTCAGGACTCGCGAAGCTCTGCCGATATGTCCATCTCGCAGCGCAGGCGTTCTAGATGATCCCGCAAGAGCGGCACGCGCTGTGGGCGAAAGCTCTGCGCCGTCACCTTAAGCTCAGACAGGCGATCCAAACGGAACATGCGAAAATCTTCGCGCAGCAGGCACCACGCCAAGAGGACATTTGCCCGGTCCAAGTAAACGATTCCCAAGGGTTTTACCGATCGGTAAGTCCGTGTCCCCTGCGCATCCAAATAGGCAAATGAGACGATTTGTTCGTCCCAGGTCGCTTGTCTAAGCGCGCCAATGTCGATGCGTGGCGGGGCGGGCCTGGCAAAGCGCCGCGCATCGAGCACCGCGTGTTGCAATCGGTGTTTTTGGCGCGGTGGCACCCGGGCCTGGATCTTGGCCAGCGCGCTTTCCGCCGCCTGAGCAAGTGCTGGATCGCCAATCATAACAACATCGCGCAAGCCCAACACAAGCGCCTCAAGCTCATTATCTTCAAAGCCGAGCGGCGGCAGCGCCGCATCTTCAACAAGAGAAAAGCCAAAACCCGCCTCTCCGTCGATCACCGCCCCCAAACTGCGCAGGGCGTCAATGTCGCGATAGATGGTGCGCTCAGAAACGCCCATCTCCGACGCCAGTTGCGCCGATGTAATCGGCGGCGCGAGGCGACGCAGCGTTTGCATGAGCTGAAACAGGCGGTGAGTACGCGACATATCCTTTCCTAACACAAAAGCCGCTTGTTTGCGGCAAAGATCCCCCCGGCTACGCCACTTCTTTCATGCTAGAGGTTGTCAAAAACGCGCGCCTTAGGAGGGTGGCAAGCGCCTCATAGACTTCTCCTGTTGCGGTCCGAGCGCCGTAGAGGTTCACCTTTTGCACAGGCAAGTCAGGCAAGCTGCCTGTATGGTCGATACGTTGCAAATGTGGTGGTTCCGTGCCCTCAAGCATGG
>CAYWNJ010000543.1:262-2153 GCA_964459535.1 uncultured Rhodobacterales bacterium | reverse complement strand
GACGCTCTGACTGCGTCGTCTTTAGGGCCGGGTTCGTTGATCTTGCTCTTAGAAAACATTGTTCGCTGCCTTGATATAAATCATCGGGTTCACCGCTTTACCGCCGACCCGCACTTCGTAGTGTAGATGTACGCCGGTGACACGTCCAGATGCTCCCATATCACCAATCCTCTCCCCGCGCGAGACCCTTTGACCAGTTTTCACACGGAGTTTGCTAAGATGGGCGTAGCGGGTCTCGATCCCAAAGTCATGCCTTATTTTGACCAAGCGTCCATAGCCCGCAGACCAGCCTGCATGGGTGACAACCCCATCAGCGGTTGCATAAAGCGGGGTTCCAAGCCGCGCGGCAAAGTCGACACCCCGGTGCATCCGCCGCCCGCCGGTCTTTGGATCGCGGCGAAAGCCAAATCCAGAGGTAAAGCGAAAGACATTTTTTACCGGATTCGCAAACGGTGCCTTTTGCGCGGCGATTCGATAAAGGTTTAGCTTGTCCATCTGCTCCAGCAGGCGATTGGCGCGGAGCGTGTCCGCGCTTGCAGGCTCGCCCCGTGAGGAAAAGCTGAGTGGTGTAAGCGGACCACCCTGGCCCGAATATCCACGCCGCACCTGTTCGATGATTTGGTCTGTGGGCATGCCAGCGGCGCGAAACATTTTGTCCAAGGGTTCAACCGAGACCGCCATCGCCTCTTCAAGCTGGCGAAAAATCTGGTCGTTCTGCTCTTGCATCTCAATGATCTGAGCCTGCAACGTTTCCGCATTGCGTAGCGCTTCCTCTGCATCGTTGGCGATCTGATCGCGCTGCGCAGCGGTCTCTGCCAGCGCGTTTGCTACGAGGGTCATCGGGGTTCCACCGCTCTGCGCCGTTAGCGTCGACTGTTCCCCTTCGAGTTTTTGCGCGATGGCAGCTAATTCTGTCTTTGCCGCTTCCCGGCTTTGCATGGTGTCGCGCAAGGTCGCTTGGATGACATCAATCCCGGTTTCAAGCTCGCGGCGCCGGGTTTCGCTTTGAAGCAGTTGCGACTGCATCACCGAAATCTGCTGCAAGGCAATGTTGAACCGCTGATGCGCGGCAACAGCCTCGGCGGCGCGGGCATCGCGCTGTGCGGCTACCTCATTCAGTCGCGCCTCATAGGTGCGTTGATCGCGTTTGGCCTGTTCGCGAAAATTACCGGCCCCAATACTGTCCATCAGGATAATCGCCGCTGCGATCATCGCCCACGCGATCACCGCTGAAGCACCCGCAAAGGTGAGCAGCTGAACGCTTGGGCGTAGCCGAATAAAGCGCGTATCCGTGTCGGATTTTAGAAACACACGTCGCTCAGGAAAACCGCGCTCTAAGAAAGCGTTAAGCTTGATACTGAGTGCGCTGCGCACCACTGGTCTCCTCAATTCCGTCGAGTTCTTCACCGAGGTGAGACCCGATAAGCCTGAATACTGCGCCGTATTTATTTCTACGGTCTTGCCACGAGGCATAACATTGCAGAGCAACATGCTAAGCCTCGCATTTCATTAACCTTCCCTGCGCGTCTGGGCAACAGATTTGGTCAATTGCGGCAACACAGAGCGGGGCTGGGCGAAAAACCGCCGATGGTTAGGCGTTGTCCGAGGCGCCTGTGGCAAGCGGCCAATAGAAATCGGGTGGCAGCCCCGCTTGAGCGCGCGCCTCCTCGTTGAATGGGGGTTTGAGGGGCCCGTGAAAATAGCGCTGCACGAGCGCATGGAACACATCTTTTGGATCGGAATTCTCGCGCCCACACAGAAAGTGAAACCATTTTGAGCCATAGGCGACATGGTTTACTTCTTCGGCATAGATGACCTCTAGGGCCGCGACGGCTTGATCATTCTGCGCCTTGCGAAAAATCTCGATCATGCCTGGGGTGACGTCCAGCCC
>CAYWNJ010000543.1:0-228 GCA_964459535.1 uncultured Rhodobacterales bacterium | reverse complement strand
CCATGAGATCTTCTTTGGTATCCTCCGCTGCGCGCCACATTCCGGCATGCGCGGGTAGAGCGCCATAAAAGCTGTCTAAGCTTTCTAGGCAGTCGCAAACCAGGTTGAAATGCTTGGATTCTTCGTCGGCGGCTTTGACCCAATCGTCATAAAATCCAGGGGGAAGGGGTGTATCTGTAAAGCGGGCGCTGATGTACCTGGCGCTCACCAGCGAAACCATGAACACGG
>CAYWNJ010000542.1:0-2155 GCA_964459535.1 uncultured Rhodobacterales bacterium | reverse complement strand
AGGCGGTAGACGCGGGTGCTGTCGAGCAGGCCCATGAGTACCACGAGGGTGAAGACTGTGGCTTCGATGGATGAGAGGATCACCAAGGCGAGGATCAGTGAGGGGATCGACATCATTAGGTCGACGAAGCGGCTCATGACTTGGTCGACCCAGCCGCCGGTGACGGCGGCGAGAAAGCCGAAGACGGCGCCGGTGGTGAAGCTGAGGATCGTGGCGAGGGTTGCGATGTAGATTGTTGTGCGTCCGCCATAGATCATTCGGGTTAGCAGGTCGCGCCCGATTTGATCGGTACCGAGCAGGTGTTCGGCAGAGGAGGGCTCCCATACGTCACCAACGACCTCGGCCATGCCATAGGGGGCGATGAGCGGTGCGAAAATAGCCGCGAGGAAATAGGTAGCCGTGAGGACAAGGCCAATCGCGGCGGAGAGGGGGATGTTTTTTAGCATGTTTATCTTGCCCCCGGTGTTTTTGTTTCGTGTGGCTTTCTCTCAGCAAAACTCATTTTGGGTGCCTCAAGCGTGGATTGGCGAGGATTGAGACCAAATCCGCGATGATGTTTAGAATGATATAGACAGCTGCGAATATCACGCCGCAGGCCAACACAACGGGCACGTCACGTTTCACCACAGCATCGACGAGGTACTGGCCCATGCCAGGATAGGCGAAGACGACCTCGACCACGACAACGCCGACAACGAGGTAGGCGAGGTTGATCATTACGACATTGACAATAGGCGCAATCGCGTTGGGAAACGCATGGCGGTAGATGACCGCGAAGCTGGTTAAGCCCTTTAGCTCGGCTGTTTCGATATAAGCCGACTGCATCACGTTGAGAATCGCGGCGCGGGTCATGCGCATCATATGTGCGAGCACAACGAGGGTTAGCACCGCGACGGGCAAGGCAATTGCGTGAAGCTGTTCGCCCAAGCTCATCGTTGCGGAAATCGAGGCGAAGGAGGGCGCCCAAAAGAGCTTTACCGCGAAGAAGAAGATCAGGATATAGGCAATCATGAACTCTGGCAGAGAGATCGATGCGAGGGTTATCCCAGAGATCGCCTTGTCCGGCCAGCGGTTCTGATAGCGCACCGCGATCAGCCCAAGTGTGATGGCCAGAGGTACCGAAATAATAGCGGCCCAGAAGGCCAGGAAAAGCGTATTCGACATGCGCGCGGCGATTTGATCGGCGATGGGGAGCTTATTTGTCAGCGCGAGGCCCATGTCGCCCGTTAGAATGCCGCCGAGCCAGTCAAAATAGCGAGTAAGCGCGGGCCGGTTGAGGCCCATCTCCTCGCGCAGGTTGGCGAGGCTTTCAGCCGTTGCTGTTTGGCCCAGAATAGCTTGGGCCGCATCGCCTGGTAGGATCTCGGTCAGGCCAAAGATCAGTGCCGAGGCCGCGAAGAGCAGGAGGATGCCCAGCGAAAGACGCTGGGCAACAAGTTTTAAGATCGGATGCATACCTAGGCCCTATCAGGCTTTCCAGGTTTTGATCGCGGCCTGCCAGTTCATTTGTGGGCCATTCGGGTCCGTGGTCCATCCCTGAACCTTGGTCGAAACAGCGTCCACAAAGTCGTTGAACATCGGCACCATCAAGCCACCCTCTTCGCGCAGCAACCGACCCATTTTCGAGTAGATCTCTTTGCGCTTGGCTGGGTCCAGCTCGGCGCGAGCTGCGAGCAGCATCTCGTCGAATTCTGGACGCTTCCAGCGGGTGTCGTTCCAATCTGCGGTCGAGAGATACGCAGTTGTGTACATCTGGTCTTGGACCGGACGACCACCCCAGTAGGAGCAGCAGAACGGCTGGACATTCCAGACCTCGGACCAGTAGCCGTCATTAGGCTCGCGCTTGATCTCCAGCGGGATGCCCGCCGCTTGGCAAGATTGCTGGAAGAGCGCCGCCGCGTCCACCGCACCTGGGAACGCACCGTCTGCTGTGCGCAGAATGATGGGTGATCCATCATGGCCGGACTTTTTATAGTGCTCTGCGGCTTTGGCGAGATCGAACGCACGCTGCGGGATTGTGTCGTCGAACAGCGGGTAGGCTGCGTTGATCGGCATGTCATTGCCAATCGAGCCGTAGCCTTGGAGGATTTTATCCACCATTTCTTGGCGGTTCAGCGCGTATTTCAGAGCAAGACGCAGGTCGTTGTTGTCAAAC
>CAYWNJ010000541.1:1697-2157 GCA_964459535.1 uncultured Rhodobacterales bacterium | reverse complement strand
ACCAGCGCCTCATATTTCTGCGCCAACTCGGTGATCGCGGGTAGATTGGCGAGCGTGCCATCCATCGAAAACACCCCATCGGTCGCGATCATGACAAAGCGCGCTCCTGCCGTCTTGGCCGCACGCAATTGCTCCTCTAGGCTGGCCATGTCGTTATTGGCGTAGCGATAGCGCTGGGCCTTGCAGAGCCGAATGCCGTCAATGATCGAGGCATGGTTGAGCGCGTCCGAGATCACCGCATCCTCTGGGCCGAGCAGCGGCTCAAAGAGGCCACCATTGGCGTCGAAACAGGCGGCAAAGAGAATCGCATCGTCCTTCCCCAGAAACTGCGCGAGCTTGGTCTCCAGCGTGCGGTGCAGATCTTGCGTGCCGCAGATAAAGCGCACGGAGGCCATGCCAAAGCCGCGCGCGTCCATTGCAGTGCGCGCGGCCTGGATCAAATCGGGATGATCGGCAAGAC
>CAYWNJ010000541.1:0-1685 GCA_964459535.1 uncultured Rhodobacterales bacterium | reverse complement strand
GCACAGAGGTTGATCATGTCACGCGCAGCCACCGCGACCCGGCCGCTTTGGGGCGAGGTGATCAGACGCTCTTGCTTGGTCAGGCCTTCGGCGTCGATCTGCCCCAAGGTCTGAGTGATATGATCCAGAAAAGCCGAAGCCATCGCTACACTCCTTCTGCGCCGCCCTTTGCTCTCCACTACCCCATATAGGGATAAAGAAACGACCTGAACCGGAAATGCCATTGTCTTAGAAAGACCACGTCGCACATATCTCCCGCGCAACAGGTACTGTTGCGCCGCGCCGTTCCGCCCCCACGGGGCGGCGCGATTGCGCCTCCCCTCGGAACGGCGCTATCCGAATGGCCGTTGGATTCTTTATAGCTAAGCCTATATGGGAGTGTTTCGCTGTACCGCCTAAAACACCACGCGGCAGGTGAGGTTTATGCGTCCCCCCTTTGGCAACAGCTTTGAACTGCCAAAGCGGATGCGATCAATACCGTGATAGGTCAGCCGCGCCGCCCCGCCCATCACCACGACATCGCCCGATTCGAGCCAAATGCTCTCGGTCTTACCGCCGCGCGTCAGATTGCCGATCCGAAAGAGCGCGTCATCCCCCAGTGAGACGGACAAAACCGGCCAGTCAAAGCTGGCCTCGTCCCGGTCCTGATGCAGCCCCATTTTCGCAGCGCCATCATAATAGTTGATCAAGCAGCAATCTGGATCCCGTTCAAGCTGCGTGATCTCGCGCCACAGCGCCAGGATCGCGTCTGGGATATCCGGCCATTTCATCCCATCAGGATGGCGCTCGGCATAGCGATAGCCCGCCTCATCCGCATACCAGCCCACAGCCCCTGCAGAGGTCATACGCACGGACATCTTCTTGCCCCGCGCAAGCGCGGGCGAGAACAGCGGCGCGGCCCGCGCCACATGCCGCACATCTTCGAAAAGTGCGCGCTGCGCCGCGCTGTCCAAATAGCCCTTGAACACCTCAAAGCCGCGTAGCTGCAACCGCGTCATTTTGTACATCCCCTATATCCGGCCCGAAGCGCTTGCAGCGCCAAGAACCCCTCCCTATATACTCTCCGAGTCGCGTCGGGCGAGAGCCTTGCGATTTAAATCAGCGTGGCACGGGTGCCGCAACGGGCCCACGCCTCGCACCATCGCCTTGAAGCAAAAAGGGATCAAAATATGGCCAAAGTTATTGGAATTGACCTCGGCACCACAAACTCTTGTATCTCGATCATGGATGGAAGCCAGCCGCGCGTGGTCGAAAACTCCGAAGGCGCGCGCACCACGCCCTCGATCGTCGCGTTCACCGATGATGAGCGCCTTGTTGGCCAGCCAGCAAAACGCCAGGCGGTCACCAACCCCGACAATACAATCTTTGGCGTTAAGCGCCTGATTGGCCGGCGCTTTGATGATGCCGATCTTGCCAAAGACAAAAAGAACCTGCCGTTTAACGTGATTGACGGTGGCAATGGCGATGCCTGGGTTGAAGCCCAGGGCGAAAGCTATTCTCCCAGCCAGATCAGCGCCTTTATCTTGGGCAAGATGAAAGAAACCGCCGAGAGTTATCTGGGCGAGGATGTGACCCAAGCGGTCATCACCGTACCCGCCTATTTCAACGATGCGCAGCGCCAAGCAACCAAGGATGCGGGCAAGATCGCTGGGCTTGAAGTGCTGCGCATTATCAACGAGCCTACC
>CAYWNJ010000540.1:0-2159 GCA_964459535.1 uncultured Rhodobacterales bacterium | reverse complement strand
GGCTGAGCCCATAGCGCTCGACCATCACCTGCCAAAAGTCGCGGCCCGCGGCGACCTCGTCCTCATACCCGGCGGCCCGCTTGATCAAACGCAAGCGTCCGGTCGTGTTCTCCATCAAACGTATAACCGCCCGGCCCCCGCGCGTTTCGGCGGAGTAAGCGTAAGAGACATCTCTAGTCACTGCACGTTTCGTTCGAGCCATCACTCTGACCTTTCCAGGCGATTTTCCCAGCAAATTAGAGCGTGAGCCCCGGCCTGCCTAGAGCAAAGATGCGGGAATGTGACCATTTCACTCAGCCGCTTTGGCTTGATGTGCCCCGCCAGCCCGGATTGCCGCGCGCAATTCCTCGCGCCGTTTGGCTGCCTTGGCCTCGGCCTCAGCTTTGACCGGGCCAAACCCACGAATTTGCAAGGGCAGTTCCGCCAGGGCGCTCAGCGCCGCCTGCGTCGCCTCGGTATGGAGGGGCAACATCTCGGCCATATCGGCTTCGAATTGGCGGATCAGCGCGCGCTCCATCCGCCGCTCTGCCGTATATCCGAACAGATCCAAAGGCGTGCCGCGCAGAAATTTAAGCCGCGCGAGCAGCGCCAAGGGACGCGCGAGCCAGGCACCAAAGCGGCGCTTTTCCGGGCGTCCGTTCGGACCCATCTTAGAAAGAATGGGCGGGGCCAGGTGATAGGTCATTTTGAAATCACCGTCGAACTCCGCTTGCGCCTTCGCGCGACTAGAGAGCAGCAGGCGCGCAACCTCGTACTCATCCTTATAGGACAGAAGTTTATGATACCCTTTGGCCACTGAAAGGCGTAGAGGTTCCGGCGCGCCATCCACCAAGGCGCGGAACCGGCGGGCCAAGCGCTGGCCTTGGTAGGCGATCAGATGCGCCTCCCGATGGGCGATCTGCTCGGCTTCGGTTTTGGGCAGGTCGATCACTTTCGGCGCGAGCAATGCTGCGGCGTCCTCTGGGCACAAAACCGCCCAACGTCCGATATCAAAGGCACGGATGTTTTTCTTTGCAGCCGAACCATTTAGCTCAATAGCCTGATGTATCGCCTCAAGGCTCAACGGCACCAAGCCGCGCTGCCAAGCCGCGCCAAAGATCATCATATTCGAAAAGATTGAATCGCCCAAAGTCGCGCGGGCCAGCTCGGAGGCGTCAAAGAAATGCGCCCGATCACTTAGGCGCGCCTCTAGCGCCAATTGCAGCCTATCCGAGGGCAGTGCAAACTCCGTGTTGCGGGTAAAATCACCGGTGACAATCTCATGGTTGTTCACGACCGCCCCGGTCCGGCCCGATGCTGTCAGGCCCAGCGTCTTGGCCCCAGCGCTGACCACAAGATCGCCGCCGATTAACGCATCTGCCTCGCCCGTCGCGACGCGGATTGCGCTGATATCCTCGGGGCGCGCGGCAAGGCGGCAATGGATATGCACTGCGCCGCCCTTCTGGGCGAGCCCGGCCATCTCCATCATACCCGCGCCCATCCCGTCGATATGCGCCGCTTGCGCGAGAAGCGCACCGATAGTCACAACGCCTGTACCCCCGACGCCGGTAACAACGATGTTCCAGGTCCCATTGATCTGCGGCAGCTCTGGCTGCGGAAGGTCAGGCAGCTCAAGCACCGCCGTTGCAGCCTTTTTTGGCTGCGCCCCTTCCAGCGTCACGAAGGAGGGGCAAAAGCCGTTCACGCAGGAAAAGTCTTTGTTGCACGAGGATTGATCAATCGCCCGCTTGCGCCCAAGTGCCGTTTCCCTAGGCACAATAGACACGCAATTGGATTGCACCCCACAATCGCCGCAACCTTCGCACACATCGGTGTTGATAAAGACCCGCTTATCCGGGTCAGGAAAGAGCCCGCGCTTGCGCCGCCGCCGCTTTTCCGCCGCGCAGGTTTGCACATAGACTATGACGCTCACGCCCTCGGTCTTGGCAAAGCGCGCCTGTACCGATTGCAGCTCGGCCCGTTCGTGAACCGCAACGCCCCGGCGCTTGAACGCGGCGGGGTCGATATCTTCTTTGTCGTCATAGACAAGGGCGAGGTTTTGCACCCCCATCGCCTTCATCTCATCCACGATCCGCGCGGCGGTGAGATCCCCATCATTGCCCTGCCCGCCCGTCATCGCGACGGCATCATTGTAGAGGATCTTGTAGGTCATCGTCGTG
>CAYWNJ010000539.1:0-2161 GCA_964459535.1 uncultured Rhodobacterales bacterium | reverse complement strand
CAGAGGTCGAGGCGCTAATGGGCGGCAATTGGCTGTGCTTTTTTGAAACAAGCTTTGGCCCCGCCTCATGATTGCGCTGCGCCCGCCCTCGGAGGTCATGCGCCTCGCGCGGTTTGGCGCGATGTTCCCCACGCGCCTCAGCTTTCTGCGGACCTTGTTGCGCCGCTTGGCGGATGAGCGGGCAGAGTTGCGGCGGACGCTATGGCAGATGGATACCCAAGGCCATGGCCATGCGGTATATTCCATTCCGCTCTCTGGTCACACCTATTCGCTGATCGCGATCACACAGCCCTTGGACCCGGAGCAGCGCACGGACCGGGTGATCGCAACGGCCTGGGATGCGGCTTTTGTCCTCTTTGACGGCGTTCCAAGCGCGGATGATCTTGCCCGTGTGCGCGCCAACGCACCCTTACAAGAGGCCGGGCGGCTCAGCGCGCGCGAGCTTGTCTTAAGCCGGGCCAATAAGTCTGTGCGGCTATGGGAGCATGTGATTGGGGCGCTGCGTGCGGGGCGTCAGCCTGACCAAGATTTAATCTCCCAGACGGGATATCTGATGCGCACCACCGCAGTCTATGGCAATGGCAAATTTGGCCTGTCGGATCGCACCCGTTTTGCGGCCCGCCCAGGCATGGCAGGCGCCTTTGCAGCAGAGATGCTGACGGTTTGGCTGATCCGGCATTTTACCCACGACCTCGCCGCCCATGTCGGCCAAGCCCGCCTGAGCGAAAGCGCGGCCCGAACGCTGGGGATTGGGAATGCAACGGGGCTTGGCATGGCGCCCTTCCTGGTCTCGCACCCTGTACTCCTGCACAATTGGATGGCTGCGCGCGAAACGGCACTGGCCCGCGCCCGGGCGCTGCCCTTTGATTTGGATCGGTTGGAGCAATTCGCAGAAGAGGCCGCCAAGCATCTTGAGACATGGAACGTACCCGATCCCGCGCATCAAGCACGCATTGACGCCTTGCGCCTGGATTGGCAGCGCGCGCGCGCGCAGCTACGTGCACCGCGCGCAGGGAAAGATGCGTTTGAATGCGTGCAGGCCTTGGGCCTGGATGTTCAGGAGTTGATGGTATCATTGCTGATAGAGGCGGCAGGACCCGAGATTGATGACCTTGCGGAGGAGATGAGCGACGCGACTGGCCCCTTGCACGCTCCACTGAAAGACACCCAGGCACTGCGCGTGGCGCTCTCCCAGCGCTACGCTTGGGCGCTGGATCGCAGCTATGATAGCCCGAAGGAAAGCCGCCGCTTTTGGTATGTCAGCGCGAATAAGCTCGAGCCACGGATTGGGGATCGGTTTGCTGAATCCGGTGCTGAGCTTGAAAGCCCGCTGGACATCGCGCGGCGGGCGGCGCGGCTTTTGCGCGATCTGCCAGAAAAGAACACACCGATTTCAGAGTTTCTGGCCACCCGCCCTGAGCATGCGTTTTCAGTGCAGCGCGCGGCCCTCGCAATGCAGTACCCCTATGCTGAGATCCAAGATAATTTGATCGGCGCGGCCTGCCGTCCAATTGATCTGCTTAGGGCAAAGCTCGCCCTCTTTGGGGCCACAAGGTTTGATCCCAAATCCGACCTTTGGACGCGGATCACTCTGGCGCAAGGCGCGCCGCTGGCGCAGGACATCGCGCAAGGCGGGCAAGCCGCTTGGTTGCCCGCATGACCGGCTGGTCAGAGGCCGAGACCATCGCCCTGGCCACGCGCGCTGCGCGCGGTGCGGGTCTGCATACGGCCCAAGCCTCCCTTTATGGCGCTGCCGCTGCCCGGCACCTTGCCGCGGGGCGGCAGGCCGCGAGCCTCGGCGCCGCGCTGGATGCTGCGGCGGGGACGAGCCGGCTGTTGACCCGTGTACTCTCGCTCGCGGCGGGCCGGTTCAGCCTGCCAGTCCACCCGCTGACCTGTAGCGCCCTAGAGTGCCTACCTGGCTGCATCAGCTACGACATCGCAGATATGATCACCGGAATATACCACCCTCAGAGCGTACCTGCGGCCCGTACCGCCGCGCGCCTTGAGGTCCCAGATACGCTGGCGCTGATGTGGGAAAGCTTGGCGCTGCGCACCTATGTGCCAGAAAGCGCTGTGTCTCGGGCAGGGGCGGGTGCGGCTGAAAGCTAGAGCGTGTCCTGTTCAATCGGTTTCATATCCTGCAGCCTTGAAGAAGTTG
>CAYWNJ010000538.1:0-2162 GCA_964459535.1 uncultured Rhodobacterales bacterium | reverse complement strand
ATTAGCATCGGGGTAGACCGCTTGCTTGCCGCGCTCCGCGCCAAGGGCCGGATTGGCGCGGAGGCGGAAGGGCCTATTGTGGTGACGGTGATGGATAAGGCGCGGATGGCGGATTACCAAGCGATGGTGTCCGAGCTGCGCCAGGCCGGTTTGCGGGCGGAAGTCTACCTCGGCAATCCGCGTAATTTTGGCAACCAGCTTAAATACGCAGACAAGCGCGGCGCACCCATTGCTATTATCGAAGGCGAGGAGGAACGCGCGCGCGGTGTGGTGCAGATCAAAGACCTCATCCTCGGCGCGCAAATCGCGGAAACCGCGACGCTGGAGGAATGGAAAGACCGCCCCAGCCAATTCGAAGTGCCGCGCGCTGATCTGGTCTCAAAGGTCCGCGACATTCTGCAAAGCCAGCGCAAATGATTTCTGCGCCAGCGCGACAACGGGCGCTCGAATTGCGTGCCTGGTTTGAAACTCAGGGCGCGGCAGTAGTTGAACCGCCGATCCTCCAAGATGCGCGCCTCTTGCTGGATCTTTATGGCGAGGATATCCGCGCCCGTGCCTATGTGACGTCGGACGCGGTTCGGGGGGAGCAAATGCTCAGACCCGATTTCACGGTTCCCGTGGTGCAAATGCATATGGCGGGCGGGGCAAATCCGGCGCGCTATACCTATGCGGGAGAGGTCTTTCGCCGCCAAGACGCGCATCTTGATCGAGATAGCGAATATCTTCAGGTCGGATTTGAGATCATGGGCGGCGCGGATCCAGCCGCCGCCGATGCCGAGGTGTTCGCGTTGATGTCCGACATCGCCAGACCTTTGAATCTGCGCGCGGTCACGGGCGATATTGGGCTTTTGCTGGCTGCTGTGAATGGGCTGCGCACGAGTGAGGCGCGCCGCGCTGCGCTGCGCCGCCATATCTGGCGCCCGCGCCGCTTTCGGATGTTGCTTGACCGATTCTCGGGGCGCCGCCCGGTGCCCGAGACGCGCGCGGCGCTTTTGGCAAACCCCGAGCCTATGCTCGGCGCGCAGCCGCTGGTTGGCTTGCGCAGCCGTACAGAGATTGAGGCGCGCATCACTGCCCTTCATGCCGACGCTGCAACGGGCGCGCTGAGCCGCATTGAAGTTGAGCTTTTAGAGGCTCTGCTGGATGTGCAGGAAACCCTCCCAAATGCGCTTGAGCATCTGCGCGACATCGCGATTGATTTGCCATCAATTACGCAAGCAATAGAGGGGCTGATGCGCCGGGTAGAGGCGCTTGCCGCGCGGGGGTTGGACGTCGACGCGCTTGAATTTGAGGCGCGTTACGGTCGGAATTCCATGGAATATTATGATGGCTTTGTTTTTGGCTTTTCGGCGAAGCATCGCTCTGATCTGCCTGCGGTGATCAGCGGCGGGCGCTATGATGCGCTCACGGCGCGATTGGGCGACGGTACGCTTTTGCCAGCTGTTGGTGCGGTGGTGCGCCCCGGCGTGCTCACCGAATTGGAGGGATCCGGCGTATGATCAAACTCGGTGTGCCCTCGAAAGGGCGATTGATGGCGCAAACATTTGCGTGGTTCGCCGAGCGGGGCATTGTGCTGGAACGCTCTGGATCGGACCGCGAATATGCGGGGCGGGCCATCGGTATTGAGGGCGTTGCCTTGGTGCTGGCAAGCGCCGGGGAAATCCCCCGCGAATTGGCGGCAGGGCGGTTGCATCTTGGTGTGACGGGCACGGATCTTGTCGAAGAGAAGCTGCCGCTTTGGGAGCAGCAGGTCGAGCCGATCACACAAATGGGCTTTGGGCATGCGGATCTGGTGCTTGCCGTGCCGAAAGCCTGGATTGATGTCGATACGCTGGATGATCTCGACGCTGTCGCGGCACAGTTCCGCGGGATCCATAAAATGCGTCTGAGGATCGCGACGAAATACCACCGGCTTGTGCGTGACTTTCTAAGAGAGGCGGGTGTTGCCGATTATGCGCTTGTTGACAGTCAGGGCGCAACCGAAGGCACCGTCGCCAATGAAACCGCCGAGGCCATCGCGGATATCACCTCAAGCGGAGAAACACTGCGCGCCAATCACCTTAAGATTTTGTCCGACGGCCTCATTTTGAGCAGTCAAGCGACCCTCTGGCACAGCCGTACGGCACCCTGTTCCGAGGACGAGCGCGTAACACTTCAAACCT
>CAYWNJ010000537.1:0-2172 GCA_964459535.1 uncultured Rhodobacterales bacterium | reverse complement strand
CAGGAGGGCTTGTTTCTTCACTAGACGTAGCAAGACCAAGAGATCTCAATCCTCTGTTCGATCAAATCCCTTCTGCGGTCCCAATGGATGAGTTTTTGGCCTCTTTTAGGCTGCGTAGCTCTGATGCAATTGGGCAAATGCTAGACACGTATTATTGTCTACATGCCGCTTTTGAACACCCCGAACTTTGGGATGAGGAATACCTTGGACGGTCGAAGACCCCAGAAGAACGAACTGGTGTACCGACAGCGAGAATAGTTGCTAGGCGACAGGCGCTAGAATGGCTGATGTCACCGGCCATCGAGTGGCACGAGGTGTCGTTGGATACGTGATGGTCGGCATTCACGCAAAGAAACGCGTTTAGGGCCTGTCCGGATATTTTACCAATGGCTCCCAACCCACCAGACAACTGAAAAGACCGTCGGTGTCGTCATTGTGGGGCCGGTGCAGGAGCACCACATCTCCCACAAGCAGAAACGCGCTTGCACTAAGCACGCCATCATCGCACCATGTCAGCAAAGGAGCGGGATCATGGATGTGCTTGCGAGCGATGCTCCGCTGATTGTCTATATCGATGTCAAAAGCCCCTACGCGCTGGTTGCGATCCAGCCGACGCTGGCGCTTGAACGCTAACTGGGTCTCGAATTCGACTGGCGACCGCTTACGCTCAACATTCCCAGCTATCTTGGCTCGGCCCAGAAGAAGGATGGCAAGGTCGTCGCCTCGCAAGCGCGCAGCGAGCGCACCTGGAAGGCGATCAAATATTCCTATGCCGATGCGCGCCGATATGCCGAGCGGCAGGGCCTGATCCTCAAGGGGACCGAGAAGATCTGGAATTCTGAGCTGATCAACATCGCAGTGCTTTGGGTGAGAGAGACGCAGCGGGCGGCTATGGGCGGTTTCCTGATGAATGTGTTCCCGCGTTTCTGGCGGCGCGAGCTTGATATCGAGGACCCTCAAGTGGTGGAGGACTGCCTTGAGGAAGCAGGTATCAGCGCTGATGGATTTGCGCAATATGCGTGCGGCGAGGGCCGCGCACTCCACGACCAATTCCAAAGCCAGTTCCACAAAAAGGGCATCTATGGCGTGCCGACCTATGTGTTTGAGGGCACTCCCTTGCACGGGCGCGAACATATTCCCTACATTCGCTGGGCGCTTTCGGGTCGCAATGGCGCGGCGCCTGATATAGCCTATGAGATCGCATGATGCTGGTTGTATTCATCGATTTCAAATCCGCCGCTTGCCTGCTGGCGATCGATCCGATTGTTGGGCTTGCGGATCGATATGCGGTGCCGATTGACTGGCGAGCTTACAGCACATCCGAACGCGACATTCCCGATAGTGGTGCCGATGCAGCGGTGATTGAAAGCCACAGGCTGGTGCGTGAGCAGTCAAGGCGCGCTGTTGATGAACTTTATGCCAATGCGCGCGGTATCGAGCTCAACCATCCGCCGATGCCGGGATCGTGTGATCTAGCCTTGGGCGCGTTGGCCCTGATCCGATCGGATCGGCTTCCCTTCATTCGCGCCGCGTTTGATGCCTATTGGCATGGCCATGCGGATCTCAACGCTGCAGAGACTGTGCAAAGCCTGATTGAACAAAGCGGGGCAGAGTGTTCGAGCGATCTGGCCCAAGCGGCACGTGCGTTCGAAGAGGCTCAGACCGAAGCCGAAGCCGCCGGCGTGGTCGAAGCCCCGGCGATCCTTGTGGAAGGGCAGCTTTTCATTGGCCGCCAGCACCTGCCTTGGGTCGAGGAATTGCTGAAGGGCGCCGCGCCGCCGGACTAGCCAAGCAGGAGTTTATCGATCGGTGCCGGTTTCAGGCGGCGGGCGCAGTGTATCGACCACTCTGAAACCGATATGATCAGTGCCAAGGTTTAGCTCTTGATACTGCCTTGCTGCTGGCCGGTAGCGCGCGCAATAATTGGCTGCGCACAGAAAGGAACCGCCCTTAATGGTTCGGACCCCGGCGCCCGCGCGCGGTTCGCTTGCGGTCCATTCCCAGACATTGCCGATCATGTCGTGCAGCCCATAATTGTTGGCGGGAAAGCATCCGACCGGCGCACGCGAGACAAATCCATCATCGCCAGTGTCCCGGCGGGGAAACACACCCTGATAGTAATTGGCAAGCAAGCGCCCTGAGGCATCGATGGGTTCGGGCAGAGCCTCGGCT
>CAYWNJ010000536.1:0-2180 GCA_964459535.1 uncultured Rhodobacterales bacterium | reverse complement strand
CGCCCCCACGGGCGGCGCGTCCCGCGCCACCCTCGGTCGGCTTGAGCAAAGCGGAACGGTTGAAGATTGATATCAAAATTCAGTCGACAGGCCAGATGTTTGGGGTGATGTGCCTCGGGCCTAAGGTTCTGAGGCTTCGACTCATCTGGAGACTACGAACTGCGGTTGCATCTACTCCGACGCTGCGGCCTCTTTTGCCCGGCGAATTTCTTGCTGGCGTATCGGCATCTTGTCGATCGCACGCGAGAGGGCACGCACATCCCAGGGGAAAGGCTTGCGCAGCTTCACATCGCCGTCCTTTCCAATCAAGACCAGCATAAACCCGCGCGGGCGCAGCTGCCGCCGCAGATCCGAGAGCGTTGCTGGGTCTGTATCGGTCAACACAATGACGTCCCGCTCCTCCAGCTCCTGCGCGCGGGCCTTGAGCAGGTCAATCTGCTCGGTAAAAGCGGGGTCAAACGGGCTATCGGCAAAAACCACCACGGGCCGCTTGGTCCACAAAAACTGCGACAAATCCGGTGATTCGGCCTGTTCAAAGACAGACGCCAAGGCTTGATCCTCGGCAAGCGCGGGGGGCGCCAGCGCGATCAATAGCAGAGCCGCAAATCGTTTCATTTCCCCTCCGTTTTGCTCCTAAATAGGTGCCCTTGATAGGATTGCGACCGCAAATCGTTCAAATTCTATGATTAAACACATCGCAACCCTCACGCCTGTACACCTTTTCTACGCCACCTTGGGAGGCACCCTTGGAGGCTTTGAGCTTAGGGAGCGTTGCGACCAAATGGATATAGTCTTTCACCTCGGTGCGCACCGAAACGCGACGACGTCTTTCCAAGCCTGTATGCGGGCCAATCGCGAGCGCTTGACACGTCACGGCATCATATTTTGGGACCCGCGCCTGCTGCGCAAAGGGCTGTTCGACGGGATGAACCCGCCAAGCGGTATGCCTGTCGCTCCGTTTGTGATGCGCCGCGTGCGCGGGCGGGTGCAATTGCAACTGCAAAGCCTGCAAGATGCCGGCGCTGCGCATTTATTGATCTCTGAGGAAAATATGCTGGGCTCTGTCCGAGCCAATATCCGCTCGGGTGAGCTTTATCCGGCTGCGGGAGAACGCATTGCGCGCTTTGCGCAGCTCTTCGATGGTAAAATTAAGCGTATCGTGCTTTCGGTGCGCAGCTTAGAGCAGTACTGGGCCTCCGCGCTCGCTTATGGGGTCTGGCGGGGGCATGCGCTGCCAAATGCCTATGAGATTGATCAAATCGCTGATATCCGCCGGACGTGGCGGGATGTCGTCAAGGATATTGCCGCCGCAGTGCCGGGGGCTGAGATCATCGCGATACCGTTTGAGAATATGGCGGGACGCCCGAAAGATCTGTTAAATATTGCGACGGGGCGGGAGGTTTGGATCGCAGGACCAGATCGCTGGCTGAACCGCGCGCCAGATGTTCTGGCTTTGAACGCGGTGCTAGAGGAGCGGGGCAAACGCCTGGATTTGCCCAGCGAAGCGGGGCGCTGGCAGCCCTTTAACCCGGTTCAAATCGCCGCAATGCGCGAAGCTTATGTTGACGATTTGGCCTGGCTCTCCGATGGAGCAGGGGGTGTTGCGACCTTGCAGGCGTTTAGATCGTCGGCCAAAGATGGGGAAAACCCACGGGGCGGCGTAGGGACGAGAGGACAATATGATGACGGAGAAGCTCGATACGTGGCGCAAGCTGGCTGAGGGCGAATTGCGCGGACGCCCGTTGGACGCGCTCACCTGGCAAACGCTCGAAGGTATCGCGGTCAAGCCGCTCTACACCGAAGCAGATCTTGACAGAGTATCCCATCTAGGCTCGATCCCTGGCGCGGCGCCCTTTACCCGCGGGGTTAAGGCCACGATGTATGCCGGTCGGCCTTGGACCATCCGCCAATATGCGGGCTTTTCGACGGCGGAGGCGTCAAATGCGTTCTACCGCCGGGGCCTCGCGGCGGGTCAGCAAGGTGTCTCGGTTGCCTTCGATCTTGCCACGCATCGTGGATATGACAGCGATCATGAACGGGTGGTTGGTGATGTCGGCAAGGCAGGCGTGGCAATTGACAGCGTAGAGGATATGAAAATCCTCTTCGATGGCAGACCGCTAGATAAGGTCTCGGTCTCCATGACGATGAACGGCGCGGTCATTCCGATTCTGGCCAGCTTT
>CAYWNJ010000535.1:0-2191 GCA_964459535.1 uncultured Rhodobacterales bacterium | reverse complement strand
ATGGCTGCTTCGAGGGCGTCGCCTGTTCGAGCGGCCGCCTTTCTCAGGAGGGCTTTGATCTTGGAGAAGGCTTGCTCGATTGGGTTGAAGTCAGGTGAGTATGGCGGCAGGGACAAGAGGGTCGCGCCCGCCGCCTCTATGACGTCTCGGGCGCGTGTGACCTTGTGGGCGGGCAGATTGTCGAGAATGACGATATCGCCTTCGTTGAGGGTCGGCGCGAGGAAGTGCTCAGCATAGAGGGCAAAAAGTTCACCATCCATTGCCCCTTTGATCACACCCGGCGCGGTGATGCCGCCCAAGCGCAACCCGGCGACGAGCGTGGTGGTTTTCCAGTGCCCATGCGGCACACTGGCCAGACAGCGTTCGCCCTTGGGGCTGCGACCGCGCAGGCGGGCCATCTTGGTCGAGGCGCCGGTTTCGTCCAAGAATATCAGCTTTGCGGGGTCGATACCGGGCTGCAACAGCGCCCACGCCGCACGAGCCGCCTTTACATCTTCACGGTCTTGTTCGCTCGCATGGGCCGTCTTTTTTTGAAGCTGATGTTGTGACGACGAAAGAAGTCATGGATCGTTGAGAGAGCAAAACGCTCACCTCGTTCTTCGAAAAGGCGGTCGCGCAACTCTGCCAAGGTAATATCGGAGACCTCTTCAATGGTGGCCATCAGAAAATCGGGCTGCGCCTCGATACGCCCCGAGCGCCGGTCACCGCCGCGTGGCTTGGGAGCCGTGCGCCCCGTACTCAGATAGGCGTCCATCCAGCGCACTGCACTGGCGATGCTGACGCCAAAATGACGGGCCGCGGCATTGCGTGACATGCCACGCTCAACGGCGCGGATCACCCGGATACGAAGATCTTCGGAAAGATATTGGGCCATGCATACTGGCCGCCTCACCAGCACACATGATCAATCAGAAATCCACATGAATGGGAATCCCTTTCGATTCATTCAGATGAAGAAATGCTCTAAGGTGCTGAAGCGGCACTCGCTAAGATCAAACGCCAGAAGGAGGGCAGGGGATATGTGGCGCGGCCAGAGCAGCTTTTGTTGCCGCTATGACGCAAACGGGTTGATCACCTCAACACCACAGGGTGCAAAGTGTTTGATGTTGCGCGTGGCAACGGGAACGTCAAAGCGCAAAGCAATCGCAGCGATCATCGCATCGTTTTGGTCGATGTTCACGCAGCTGCTTTGTAACTTTGCCGCCAAGACGCCGTAGATATCGCCTGCCAGATGATCGAAGGGCAGGATGCGGTTTTGATAGGTATTCTCAATGAGGTCGTTGATGCTCTTTTCTAGTCCAGTGCGGCGCTTTGAGCTACTCCCCAATGTTTGGACAGGATTTGGCGTAACTTAAGCTACTTTCTGTTCCTGCTGATCGGGTTTGGTTTCGTCTTTTCTCAGCCAGTAGACCACGGCTGGGGGTTTGCCGCCAAGGGCGGAATGGGGGCGTTTGCGGTTGTAGAACTCGATCCACTTGCCGACACCGGCCTTGACCTCTGATCCGTTCTCCCAGGCATGCAGGTAGACGCATTCGTATTTCAGGCTTCGCCACAGCCGCTCGACAAAGATGTTGTCGAGGAACCGGCCCTTGCCGTCCATCGAGATGCGCACACCAGATCGGCGCAAGCGGTCAGTCCAGGCAAAGGACGTGAACTGTGAGCCCTGATCCGTGTTCGTGATCTCGGGCGGGCCGAACCTGGCGATGGCCTCGTTCAACGCCTCGACGCAGAAGTCAGCCTCAAGCGTGTTCGAGATGCGCCAGGCCAGCACCTTGCGCGTGTGCCAGTCCATGATCGCCACTAGATACAGAAAGCCCCGCCGCATTGGCAGATAGGTGATATCGGCGGCCCAGACCTGGTTGGGCCGGGTCACCCTCAGATCGCGCAGCAGGTAGGGATACGTCTTGTGCCCCTTCGCCGCTTTGCTGGTGTTTGGCTTCTGATAGATCGGCATCAGACCCATGAGGCGCATCAACCGTCTGATCCGCTTCTCATTCACCAGATGGCCTTCGTTGCGCAGGTGCCAGGTCATCTGCCGGACACCAAAGAACGGTGTCTCAAGGAATTGTTCATCAATCTGGCGCATGAGCGCGAGATTCATCGCCGTCTCACCCTTCGGCCGGTAGTAGAACGACGACCGCGAGATCGACAGCAGCTTGCACTGCTTGCCGATCGACAGGTCGGAATTGCC
>CAYWNJ010000534.1:0-2193 GCA_964459535.1 uncultured Rhodobacterales bacterium | reverse complement strand
CTTCATCATAACACGAGATATGTCGGCAGAGCGGCGCCTTGGCAAGCCAAAGCGTTTCTTATCGCTTCGGGATTGAAGGGGTCATTGCAGAGCTTTGTGCTGGCACAGCTTGACCCTCTCAAGCCCGCCCTCAGGTGAAGAGCATTGTGAGTAGTGAGAGACTCGAACCCCCCGCATCTTCGACGCAACGAAAGCCCTATTGCAATGAATGTCGCTTGTGTTCAAAGTCAGTTTGAAACCCAAAAAGCGCGATGTCTTGGACCTGTGCTTCACCGCCAGCGGATGTAGGCCCGCCAGACATAAATTCTTCGATACCGGACGCTCTTTTCCCACAAGACCATTCACGTCGGACGGTCCCTTGCAGAGCTAGGGGCTATGACTTGCACGTGTTTAGAAAGCCTCATCATGTGGATCTCGCTTCTAGGGAGCATCGCATCCATTTGGGGTCTGATCATCGTGCTGCGAAGAATGAAGTAGCAGCGCGGATCAGCATTCATCTCCCGGCGCATCCGGGTCCCCTCACGCGGGCGGTCTTCGGGCCGCCCATTTGCCTCTGCCGAAGTGTCCGGATTTGACCCCGAAGCGTCCGGGTAGAGCGCACAACCCTTGCGCGCTTCGTCGAACCATGCCCTGATACCTCCAACAATTTGAGGAGCTCAAAGATGTCGTCCCAAACATTCGAAGTGCCCAAGCGCAAGGTGGCCGAGGCCTTCTATGACTGGCAAAAAAGGACGGGGCGCAATGATGGAGGCTCCCCCGCCGCGTTTCGTCAAAGGATCCATGCGCGGTATCGGTTGCGCGCACCGAAGGAGGAACTGCCGACGATTACCAACTCCCGCAAAACATGGTGGGACTGGTCCAAACTCCCGCTGGACAAGACAGTTGAGTATGACCTGATCACCCTTCAGGCCATATTCGACCTGACCGGGAAGGCGCTGATTGACCGCCATCTGCTCGACAAACGCCGCAACCTGACCACTGCTGTTGAAATCGCCCAACCGCCCACCGCGCGATTGGTCAGCAATGCGCCTGACGCACAAGAGCGCGAGACCTATGCCATCAGCGCGCCTGAAATTCGCTTTCGTAAGAGCGATGCCCATACCGTCACCAAAGACTGGCTCGGCGCAACCGGCCAGGCCGGGGAGATCGTTATTGGCAGCGTGGTCTTTGGCTTGCGCAATGCCGCAATCAAGGTCTCAGCTTCTGGTGATGTCGATCCCCAAACCCGCCTGCTGAAACCAAATCGCGGCAACGGAGCAGAGGGCGTCTCGCTCAGCTATGACGGCGAAGGGTGCTGGAACGTCGGCACCGAGGAAGGTGAGGTTCACCTTCTCGGTTCTCTCAGCCTTCCCGAATTTGCCCAAGTAAGTGATCGGCCAGAGGGCGCTATCGAGCTGACCGTGGAGGTTCAACCAAGCGCCATCGATCCCATCTTCTCGGCAATCACAGACGATCTGGCGAAAGACGTCCGAAAGGATCGGGCGCGCAATCACCTGCTGCAAAAGGTGCTCAAACTGGCTTTGGCCGAACGCGGGGACTCTCTGGTCTTTGCCGTTGCGAATGCGGAAAAGGCATGCCTAACAAACCCGTAAACCACGCCGCGGCTTTTGATGCGCTGCTTCAGGATGACTTATCGGATGTTGTCGGCCTAGTGCGCGCGCTCGGCTATGACACGGCCACGTTCTTTCAGGACGATGCCTTTACCGATCTCGACCTGCGCAATTGCAATCTTGACGGGGTTTCCTTTCGCGGCGCACGGCTCGCCCGGCTTACGCTTTGGGACACCCAGCGCGAACAGATTGCTAAGACCGACCCGTCGAGCATGATAGACCTCGATGTGCGCACGAAACCCCCGACGGAAGCGACGATCGCCTTTCAGAAAGCGTGCGAACTTATTCGCGATGCGAAGAAAAGCGGCGCAACAATCCTCGACTTGGAGCCTTGCGGCCGAGCGCTAGAACACATTCCCGCAGAGATATCGGGGCTGACACAGCTGACGGGGCTCGGGCTCAACAACACCCAAGTGGCCGATGTCGCGCCGCTCTCAGCGCTGACACAGCTGACAGAGCTCTGGCTCAACAACACCCAAGTGACCGATGTCGCGCCACTCTCAGCGCTGACACAGCTGACGGTGCTCTGGCTCAACAACACCCAAGTGGCCGATGTCGCGCCGCTCTCAGCGCTGACACAGCT
>CAYWNJ010000533.1:0-2206 GCA_964459535.1 uncultured Rhodobacterales bacterium | reverse complement strand
TGCCAATTGAGCCATAGCCTTGGAGGATTTTATCCACCATTTCTTGACGGTTCAGCGCGTATTTCAGAGCAAGGCGCAGGTCGTTGTTGTCGAACGGTGCGGTGTCAATATGCATGATAAAGACATAATGGCCACGGCCCGAGGTTGAACGAACATCAATGGTTGGCGCCCGGTCCAAAAGCTTGGCAATTTTGGGCTCGACCCGGTTGATTGCGTCCACTTGACCGGATTGCAGCGCGGCTGTCCGCGCGGTTGCATCGTTCAGGGTGATAACCTCAACGCCGTCATAATGCGCAATCTCGCTTTGGCTGCCGCCCCAATAGTTCGGGTTACGGGCAAAGGTCATGCGCACGCCAGGCTCGTCGGTTTGCAGCATGTAGGGGCCGGTCGAAACTGCACCTGCGGGCGCGTCAAAGCCGCCATCTGGCTGAATGACAAGGTGATAATCGCCTAGAAGATAGGGCATATCCGCGTTGCCAACGCCAAGCGTCAACTCAAACACATCGCCATCAACGCGCATGCTTTCGATGCCTTGAACGATGCCCAAAGCGCCAGACTTAGAGTCTTCGTTCGTGTGACGCTCCATCGTGCGCAGCACATCTTCGGCGGTCACGGATTTGCCGTTTGAGAACTCGATGCCTTGGCGCACCTTAAAGCGCCAGGTTTTCGCGTCTGCAGAGCCTTCCCAGCTTTCCGCGACGCGGCCGCCGAGGGAGCCATCTGCCTCGACCTGAACCAAAGTCTCGCCCCAGAGCGCGCCACCCGCGATCGGGATGTCAGAGGACCATGTGGCCGGATCCTGGCTGTTGGTCGATTCGCCGCCTTGGATCCCCATCTTGTAGGTGCCACCTGCAACCGGCGCTGCCTGCGCGGAATTTGCGAGGATGGACGACGCTGCGACGGCGCTAATCCCAAGCGCTGCTGCTTTGCCCATGAATTCGCGGCGGGTCATACGCCCCGCTGCAACTTGCTTGGAATAGAATTCCAACTCCTTAGTCATTAAAATGTCTCCCGGTTGATTGGCCACCGTTCAGCGGTCGGCCTTCTTATCGTCCCCTCTCAAAGCTATGCGCATTTAGCCGCAACGGGCAAGGGGGAATACAAGGGATGCAGGTAAACTTAATGTAGCTCGCGTTATAATTGCATTTCTGCGTGGGTTAAGTGTTTTGAGTGCTAACCGCAGGCCGCCGATGCCATGAGCTCATCGTATTGCGCTGAAGCGCCCGATCTTAAACTTAAGTCTGAGCTCCCCGATCCAAACATATCTCCCGCGCAACAGGCACTGCCCAGCCGCGCCGTTCCGCCCCCGTTTTGCCGAAGGCAAACCTACGGTTTGACGGGGCGGCGCTATTCGAATTGCCGTCGGATACCCAGGATTTAAAGGTTGCACCCTTTAACCCCTCAAAAATCTACAGCGAGACCTTTTTTCTCCCAATCACCATAGCGCGCGGGGTCCAGACCATCGCGACCGCCGAGCTCTTTTGGTGCTTCTTCACTTTTTGCCTGCATCGCCTTGCGCCGCTGCTCTGCCTCTGCCAAGGCGCGTTTGGCTGCTGCGGGCAAGTCTTGGGGATCCTGATCGGGCATAAGAGCCTCTTTCGATATCTATATATCATTGATATATAATCTTATTCGAGATGCCAACGTTGGTGTGGCAAAAGGACCAATCATGTCAAACAAGAGCAGCGGCATTCCCGCGCGGCAGCAGGCGATTTGGCTGCTCAATGCGGTGATCGGCGCGCATAAATTGATCCCAGAGATGACCGAGCACGACGCGATGCGGCGGCTCAGTCCGCAAAATCGGGCGCGGGCTCAACGCTTGGCGGAGACAACCTTGCGCGGCGTTGATCGTGCCGATCTGCTTTTGAAACCTTATCTTTCCAAAGAGCCCCCCCTTGGTATTCAGAATATTCTGAGATTGGGCGTGGTCGAGCTGAGTTTCGGCGCCGCGGCGCATGGCGTGATAAATGATCTGGTTCAGATCGCCGGACGTGATCGGCGCTATGGCCGCCTAAAGGGACTGGTCAACGCGGTGCTTCGCAAAGTTGCACCATCATGCGCTGCGCAATGGGAGAGTTTGCCGGTGCCGCGCCTTCCCCGGTCGCGTCCAACCGCAACCTCAGGCCCCTCGCCTTTTAGCCCGGATATTTCCCGTAGGCCGGACCGAGGTCGCAAACCCTTGCCGTAGCTGCGCAAACCCGTTTGT
>CAYWNJ010000532.1:0-2208 GCA_964459535.1 uncultured Rhodobacterales bacterium | reverse complement strand
ATTGCCATTCTCGTTGCGCTACAATCCCGCGCGCTGGCCGAGCGCGAGATCCGCGCGCTTGAAACCCAGCTGCTTGAGGCGAAAAAGCGCGAGCTGCGCAATTATGTCACCCAAGCGCGCAACGGGTTTTACTTTGTTTATGGCAACGCGGCTCCTGATGACGAGGAGGCTAAGCAACAAGTCACGCAAATCCTCTCGGCCATGATCTATGGGGATGAAGGGTTTTTCTTTGTCTATGATTATGACGGCACCAACCTCGTCAGCCCGCGCCAGACCGAGCGGATTGGGCGCAATTGGTCGGGTGAAGTCGATGCGGATGGCGTTGCGGTGGTCGATGAGCTTATCCGCATTGCGCGTCAGGGCGATGGCTATTTGACTCACCTCTGGCCCAAACCCTCGACCGGGCAAGAGGCGCGGATGATCACCTATGTCACCTCGTTCCCGTCCTGGCGTTGGGCGGTGGGGACGGGCGTCTTTATCGACGATGTTTTGGCCAGTGTCGCCGCCGCGCGGGCCGAGGTTGAGGCGCGGGTGGAGCGGACATTTTACTATATCTCAGGCATCACCCTTGCCGCTCTGCTCTTGGTTTTTGGCTCGGGGATGATGATCAACCTGCGCGAGCGGCGGCTTGCCGATGCCAAGCTCAAAAAACTCACGCAGCGGGTTTTTGATGCGCAGGAGGAAGAGCGGGGACGCGTGGCGCGTGAGCTTCACGACGGGATTTCTCAGATCCTGGTTGGCGTGCGCTATGCGCTTGATACCGCGCGGCGGCGGCTTGAACGGGCGCAAGGCGACGCCACCACGCCCTTAAATACCGGGATCGATAGCTTGGGCAGCGCGATTTCAGAGGTCCGCCGGATCAGCCGCGATCTCCGTCCGGGCGTCTTGGACGATTTGGGCCTTGGGCCCGCGCTTAAAACGCTGTGCGATGATTTCGCTGCGCGCACCGGGATTGAAATGCGCTTTTCCACCGTCGTGTTCCGCAACCGTCTGGACCAGGAGGCCAAGATCGCGCTTTACCGCATCGCGCAAGAGGCGCTCACGAATATTGAGCGTCACGCGGCGGCGCAGGAGGTTTCGATGGATTTGCGGGGACATGCGCAAGGGGCAACGCTTAGGATCATAGATGATGGGGTTGGTATTCATGCCACGCGGCGGCAGGGTCTTGGGCTGCGCAATATGCAAGAGCGGGCCGAGCAATTGGGCGGCACCTTGACCATTCGCAGCGCCAAGACGCGCGCCAGCGGGGGTACGCAGATCGAAGTTTGGGTCCCGCTGACCCATCTGCTGCCGCCAAGCCCGAACGAGAGGGCCACGCAGCGAGAGCGGGCCGCATGACGCGCATCAGGGTTCTGATTGTCGATGATCATCCGATGGTCGCACAGGGTATTCATTCGATCCTGGAAAGCTATGACGATGTGCATGTCGTGGCGACACTTGGGACGGGGCAGGCGGTGATTGACCAATTGGACATCTTGCGCCCCGATGTCATTCTGATGGATCTTAATATGCCGCAGATGGGCGGGTTGACGGCAACCGAGCTGGTGCTAGAGCGTCGCCCAGAGACGCGCATTCTGATCCTGTCGATGCATGACAGCCCCGAATATATCTCCTCCGCGCTGAGCCATGGCGCGATGGGCTATATCCTTAAAGATGTCCCAACGGATGAGATTAAGCAGGCGATTGATACGGTGATGCGGGGCGAGCGGTATCTTTGCACCGGGGCCGAAGGCTCCATCGCCCCCAAACCGGAGGGGGGCCGCGATGCGCTGACGGGGCGCGAGCAAACGATCCTGCTGCAATTGGCGCAGGGGCTCTCGAACAAAGAGGTCGCTCTGGCCCTCGATATCTCGGTGCGCACGGTCGAGACCCATCGCAAAAACATCAAACGCAAGCTCGGCATTTCCTCAACCGCTGGGCTGACCCGCTACGCGCTTGAGCATGGGGTGTTGCAGGGGACAGGGCGCAGTTTTTAGTTTAGAGCGCTCGACCTTAAACCTCACGCGTTCGTCGGTCCTTCACATAGCGCCGTTCCGAGGGGAGGCGCAAACCTGCGCCCGTCAAACCGTAGGTTTGCCTGCGGCAAAACGGAGGCGGAACGGTGTGGCTGGGCAGTGCCTGTTGCGCGGAAGGTATTATCCGACGATTTTAATTTGATTGTACTGTTTAACCCTCCCCCTTTGCCCAAGCCGCCCGTCAAACCGAAGG
>CAYWNJ010000531.1:0-2213 GCA_964459535.1 uncultured Rhodobacterales bacterium | reverse complement strand
CAAACGGCAAAATCGCGCTGGTTGTCACGCATCTTGAGCTGCGCGCGCCCCACCTGCGCGGCGTGCCGTGCCCCAAGGATCTGATCTTTGCAGAGCTGCCGCGCGACCTCGCGCTTTATCGCAGGCTGTTTCGCCAGGTTGGCGAGACCTGGCTTTGGACAGATCGGCTCAAGATGGATGACGCAGCGCTGTCGCGTATTTTGGAAGATCCTCAAATGCAGTTTTATACGCTGGAGAAATCCGGCGCACCGCGGGCGATTTTGGAGTTGGATTTTAGCGCGCCGGATGCCTGCAAACTGGCCTATTTTGGTCTTGCACCCGATCTTATCGGCACCGGCGCGGGGGCGTATCTGATGGATCGCGCGCAAGAGTTGGCCTTTGCTCAGGATGGGGTGACGCGGTTTCATTTGCATACCTGCACGCTTGATAGCCCTCAGGCGCTTGGCTTTTATCGCCGCAGCGGGTTTCAGCCCACCCATCGACAGATCGAAATCGCAGATGATCCGCGTCTTTTGGGCTATCACGCGATGGAGAGCATGCCTGAACTGCCCGTTATTGAGGCCTAAAGCCTCCGACCTTTAACCGGAGGCACTCAACGGTCATTTGGATAGCGCCGTTCCGAGGGGAGGCGCAATCGCGCCGCCCGTCAAACCGTAGGTTTGCCTTCGGCAAAACGGGGGCGGAACGGCGCGGCGCAACGGTCCCCGTTGCGCGGGAGATATGTTCGGGGCAATGTACCTCAGGTTAAAGGTTGGACGCTTTTAGGCGTCGACGTACAGTGTCAACCATCCAGAACAAGGGTCACCCGATCCCCCGAGAACCAGGTGCGACCGTACTCGATTGGCATTCCAGCTACATCGACATTCACACCAACGGACCACAAAAGCGGCGCGCCCTGCTCGATTTGCAAATGCAAAGCCTGAGTCGCGCTGGCCCGCACGGCGGTGAGCCGGGTTGACGCGCGGGTGTAATCTGTCACCCCGCAGAGGCGCAAGGCAGCCGTCACACTGCTCACCTGAGAGAGCGCCTCTGTGATCTTTGGCAGGCGGCGCAGAGGGAACAGGCTTTCAAAGACAGCAATGGCCTGCCCATCCGCGAGCGAAAGACCGTGATAGGCACACAGCATATCTCGGGCCTCTATTGCCAGCGCATCGGCTTCTTGCTCGGTTGCTGCGCGCTCCTCAATCTGCAAGACGCGCTTTTCTGGGTGTCGGCCCGCCGCCAAGAGGTTTTCATGAAAGCGCACGCGGGTTCCGATGAGATAATCCGTCGGCGTCGCAGCAACAAAGGCCCCTGCACCGCGCCGGGTACGTACCAACCCTTCGGTGATCAACGCCGACAGTCCGCGCCGTACGGTATGGCGGTTCACACCAAACCGCTCGGCCAGCGCTGCCTCGGTCGGCAGCTTGTCGCCCGGCGCATAGCGCCCTTCCGCCAGATCGCCCCGCAGCGCATCCGCAATTGCTTTCCATAACGGTGTTTTGGGCGCAGCCTTGGGCATGTGCTTTATGTCCTCAGCGGCTAAGACCACCGTGGAGCGTTGGGACATCAAGCGCGGCAAAACCGTAATGGCGCAGCCACCGCAGGTCGGATTCGAAAAAGGCGCGCAGATCGGGGATGCCGTATTTGAGCATCGCAATACGATCAATGCCCATGCCAAAGGCAAAGCCCTGCCATTGGGCCGGGTCGATACCGCCCGCTGTCAGCACTTTGGGATGCACCATGCCTGACCCGAGAATTTCGAGCCAGTCATCCCCCTCGCCCACTTTCAACGCGCCCCCTTCCCAAGAGCAGCGAATGTCAACCTCGGCGCTGGGCTCGGTAAAGGGGAAGTGCGACGCGCGAAAGCGCAAATCAACGCCGTCGACTTCGAAGTAAGACTTCACGAACTCTTCCAGCACCCATTTGAGGTTGGCCATCGAGATATCCCGGTCGATGGCCAGCCCCTCGACCTGGTGGAACATTGGTGTATGGGTCTGGTCATAATCCGCGCGATACACGCCGCCTGGGCAAATGATCCGCGTTGGCGCACCGGTTTGCTCCATCGAGCGGATCTGCACCGGGCTTGTATGCGTGCGCAGCACCATGCGCGAATTATCTTCCTTCTCGTTGAAGAAGAACGTGTCGTGCATCTCGCGCGCCGGATGGTCCGGGGGGAAGTTGAGCGCCGTGAAATTGTGGAAATCATCCTCGATTTCCGGCCCTTCGCGAAT
>CAYWNJ010000530.1:0-2216 GCA_964459535.1 uncultured Rhodobacterales bacterium | reverse complement strand
ACTTCTAGCCGCAATCGAGGTGCTCCCCCGAGATTGCGCAGAGGGTGTGGTCGCAATGGGTGAATTGGCGCTGGACAGCACACTTGTGCCCGTCCCCGGTGCGTTGCCCGCTGCTATGACGGCGGGGGCAGAAAGCCAAACCTTGCTCTGCCCCGCAGGATCCGGGGCCGAGGCCGCTTGGGTTGAGCGTGCAAATGTGATCGCCGCAGCCTCGCTGGGGGATGTGGTGCGCCATTTCACCGGGCAGAACCCGATTGCACCCGCTGTGCCAGGGGCTGCCCCGCTCGCCACGCCGGGCCGCGATCTTCAGGACGTAAAAGGGCAAGAGCGTGCAAAGCGGGCGCTCGAAATCGCTGCGGCGGGGCGTCACCATCTGCTTATGATTGGAACGCCTGGCTCGGGTAAGTCTATGCTGGCGGCGCGGCTTCCAGGTATTTTGCCACCGCTCAGTCCGACGGAAGCGTTGGAGACCTCCATGATCCACTCGCTGGCTGGGCTGTTGGATGAAGGGGGGATTTGCCGAAACCGCCCGTTCCGAGAGCCGCATCATACTGCATCGATGGCGGCGATTATTGGAGGCGGGCGCGGGGCCAAGCCCGGAGAAGTCTCCCTGGCTCACAATGGTGTTTTGTTCATGGATGAGATGCCAGAATTCCCACGTATGGTTCTGGAAACGATCCGCCAACCTATTGAGACGGGTCAGGTGATGGTTGCACGCGCAAACAACCACGTAAAATACCCTTGTAAATTCATGCTCGTAGCGGCCGCGAACCCTTGTAAGTGTGGGTTTCTAACCGATCCTAACCGCGCATGCGGGCGCGCGCCGATCTGCGGACAGGATTATATGGGACGCCTATCGGGTCCGCTGCTAGATCGCTTTGATATCCGGGTCGAAGTGCCTCCCGTCTCCTACTTGGACCTTGATTTGCCACCTAGCGGTGAGGCCTCAAGCGCGGTCTTAGCGCGCGTTGAAGCAGCGCGGCACATACAGTTGGACCGGTTTGATGGAACGCCGGGTATGACAAATGCTGATTTGTCCGGAACTGCTCTCGAAAACTTTGCGCGCCCAGACGAAGAGGGTCGGACCCTGCTTCAGCGCGCATCCGAGCAGTTTGCATTGTCTGCGCGCGGATATCACCGCGTGATGCGCCTTGCGCGCACCATTGCCGACCTTGACGCCTCTGCCGAAGTCCGGAAACCGCACATTGCCGAGGCCATCAGCTTTCGGGCTCATTCAGCATTGCTTACCTAGAGTATGCTGCAGTCAATTGGGTTCGCACTCCGTATGGTGAATGTGCTCTGCATCAACCAGGGCAGCATCCTGCCATAACATGACGTTTCTACTTAGCACTCGCATTTTCCTGACGCGTTGCTGGGGATGCCTATCGGAAAGCGCTCAAACATAAAGCTCAAACGCCTCTTGCGTTTGATGCGCTTTGGTGTAGAAGGGCGCGTCCTTTGAAATAGTATCACCGCGCAGTCTCTCGTGCCGGGGCCACAAAGGACGCATCAAGGTCCCGTCTTTGAAATGCGCCTAGAAAGAAGTGGAACACACATGCCGCTCTATGAGCATGTTATGATCGCGCGACAAGATCTGTCGAATACGCAAGCCGAGGGCCTGATTGAGCATTTTGGCACCGTACTCAAAGACAACGGGGGCACCCTTGTCGATAATGAGTATTGGGGGGTCAAGACCATGGCCTATAAGATCAACAAGAACCGCAAAGGGCATTACGCATTTTTGCGCACAGACGCGCCAGCCGCTGCGGTGCAAGAGATGGAACGTCTGATGCATCTGCATGATGACGTGATGCGCGTGCTTACGATAAAAGTCGGCGCGCATGAAGAAGGACCATCCGTCCAAATGCAAAAGCGTGAAGACCGCGGCGAGCGCCGCGAGCGCCGCTAAGCGAGGAGAACAGAACGATGGCTTCCAAACCGTTTTTCCGCCGCCGCAAAGTCTGCCCGTTCTCGGGCGAAAATGCGCCAAAAATTGACTATAAGGACACACGGCTGCTCCAGCGCTATATCTCAGAGCGCGGCAAAATCGTGCCCAGCCGCATCACTGCCGTTTCTGCGAAAAAGCAACGTGAACTTGCGCGTGCCATCAAGCGTGCCCGTTTTCTCGCGCTGCTGCCCTACGCTGTGAAGTAAGGAGACGAAAAGATGCAAGTGATCCTTCTTGAACGTGTCGCGAAGCTTGGCCAGATGGGCGA
>CAYWNJ010000529.1:0-2217 GCA_964459535.1 uncultured Rhodobacterales bacterium | reverse complement strand
GGAGCATCACGTTAACGATCTGCGACAACGGATTTTTCAAGCGGCTGAGGCCTCTCCGCAATTTGACTGGGGGCGGGGGAATACACTGACCTATACACCCAGCGCGAAAGGCCCAATGCCGATTATCTTGATGGGGGCCTCAACGGGCGGTGTTCTGGCGCTTGAGCGCACCTTGATGCCCATGCCGGTTACAGCCCCGCCCATCGTGATCGCCCAGCACATGCCGCAGAGCTTTTTGGAAAGCTTTGTCCGCAGGCTGGGCACTGATCTGCCGCAAAATGTGTCGCTGGCACAAGAGGGGATGGTCCTTAGCCCCGGCGATATCGTCTTGTCGCCCTCCGATGGTGTGCAAACGGGGGTCGAGATGCGCGAGGGTAAGTGGTTTATCAAACGGCTTGCCACGGCGCCAGAAGATCAATTTATCCCCTCTGTTGATCGCCTCTTTCATTCTGCGCGGGCCTTTGCGGGCCATGTGGTCGCAGCTGTCCTGACCGGAATTGGGTCAGATGGCGCGGCGGGTGCGGTCTGCCTGGAGGAAGGTGGGGGCGATATCATCGTACAAGATGAAGCGAGCAGCGTGGTCTACGGGATGCCGCGCGTTGCGCGCGAGCGCGTCGCCTCGGCGCGCCAGGTGCCGCTGAACCAGATGGCGCAGGTCTTGCTCGATACGGTTAATAACAAACATAAGGCCAGAACATTATGACAGAGCGGGTTATTCGCATCACCCAAGGGGAGTTCGCGGCAAGCGGTGACGAGGCGACTGTCATCTCGACATTGCTCGGATCCTGCGTTGCGTGCTGCGTTTGGGACCCGCAATCGCGCGTCGGCGGGATGAACCATATGCTGTTGACCGTGCAGCATAACAACGCGGCGCACTCGAATATGGCGGGCGTAAACGCGATGGAGCTTTTGATCAATGAAGTAATCAAGCTCGGCGGCAAACGTGATCGCCTGCATGCCAAAGCGTTTGGCGGCGCGCGCATGATAACGGGCCTGTCTGACATTGGAGAGGTCAACGCGAGGTTCACGCTCGACTTCCTCGAACGCGAGCGGATCTTGTGCCTCGGGCACAGCTTGGGGGGCGACAAGGCGCGGGTGGTCAAGTTTTGGCCCAGCACAGGCCGTGCCCTCCAGCGCGTATCGACCGAAGAGGTCAACGAGCGGCCCGCCGTCACTCCGCAGCCGGCGGGCAACGACATGGAGCTGTTTTAGAGGGCGTTGTTGCGAATGGGGCTCGGCCCTGTACAATACTACATAGCCTTAGATTTGATCCTGAGCCTTGGTGCATCGCAGTCAATCGCATCCATTTGGACTAAACGCGAAGCATTCGCCGCCGTCAAACCTTAGGTTTGCCTTCGGCAAAACGGGGCAGGCGGACGCGCGCCCGATATCGACGTTAGGTTAAGCAATCATGCTTTGAGGGAAAGGCTCTTTATCCTGCCCCGAGCAAAAAGCGTTTCTGTCTGCGCATTGCTGTTAAGAAAAATCTACTGGTTCAGTTCTTTTTGCGAGATTTCATTATACTGACGCGCTTCGCCCATATTCTTGCCGTGATTGGACGACATAAGGGAGGGGTAGCTCAATAGCTTCCCTCGGCGCCGTACAAATTGCCCCCACCCAGTTGCGGCGCCGAGGACCTTGAGCAATTTCCGCTTCCCCCCCATCCTTCCATATGTATGATCAGAGTTCAGAGCCGTCAGGCTCACGAAGTTGTGTAAATCTCTGGGAGGAGAGCCATGAAATTCTTTACTGCCGCATCTGTGGCGCTTGGTCTGACATTGTCGGCGGGCGCGGTCTCGGCGGCCTGCGACGCGGGCGAAATCGTCATCAAATTCAGCCATGTGACAAATACGGATAAGCACCCTAAAGGCATTGCCGCGACCCTGCTTGCCGAGCGCGTGAATGCCGAGATGAATGGGATCGCTTGTATGGAAGTGTTCCCGAACTCCACCCTCTATAATGACAACCAGGTGCTGGAGGCGATGCTTCAGGGGGATGTGCAGCTCGCCGCGCCATCGCTCTCGAAATTTGAGCAATTCACCAAGCAATTCCGCATTTTTGACCTGCCCTTCATGTTCAGCGACGTGGCGGCGGTTGATGCGTTCCAAAGCTCCGACACCGGGCAAGCGATGAAAGAGGCGATGACGCGCCGGGGTCTGTTGGGCTTGGCGTTTTGGCATAATGGCATGAAACAGATGTCCGCCAATGTGCCGCTCC
>CAYWNJ010000528.1:1044-2220 GCA_964459535.1 uncultured Rhodobacterales bacterium | reverse complement strand
GGTAACGACACCCTCACGGGCGACGCGCAGGACAACATCATCAGCGGCGAGAACAGCGGTGACACGCTGGATGGTGGCGCAGGCAACGATACGCTGAATGGTGGCTCGGGCAACGATCGTTTGATCGCTAACAGCGGCGACGATGTCTTTAATGGCGGTAGTGGTGAAGACGTTGTCGACTACCGCAGTCAAACAGACATCGACAGCATCGATCTCACGATGGCGGGCGGCGGTTTCACCGCGCTGGGTCGTGACGCCGGATTGCTCACGCTGGAGACGGATACGGCAACCAGCATCGAGCAGATTTACGCCACCGATGGTGATGATCGAATCGTCAGTGACGGTACCGACACCGACTTTTTCGGCGAAGGTGGCGATGACACGTTTGTGGCTGCCCTTGGCAGCAATATCATCTCCGGCGGCGCGGGCGTCGACACCCTCGACTACAGTACCGCGGGCGCCGGCATTGTGGTTGATATGACCAGCCTCATTACCGGACGGTACATTGTGACCACCGGTGGCGAGACCGACGCCGTGAGCGGCACGGAGTCGCTGATTGGTACGACGTTTGCGGACACCGTGGAAACGGATGCTAACGCGGTGCTGATCCAGACGTTAGGCGGCGCAGATGCCATTACGGTGAACGCCGCGTCCGCAACGATCGAGTCGGGTGACGGCGGTGATTCAGTCGTGGTTGAAGCAGCGAATGTGAGCGTCGACGCGGGTAATGACAACGACGGCATCACGGTACGCAGCACCGGGTTAGATGCTGTTGGCGGTGATGGTGATGACACGTTTGCGGTGGATGACGGTGCAGAGGCCGGCGGTAACACGTTCGACGGCGGCAACAATACCGACACTGTTAGCTACGCTGGCATCATCAGCAACTTCAGCATCAACGTGGCGCTCGCAGACGCTGGCGACACGACGGTCAATCTGAGCAGCGGCGGGTCCGACACGCTGCGCAACATCGAGAACCTGACCGGCGGTGCCGGCGACGACACGATCACCGGCAACTCGGGCACCAACGTGCTGGAAGGGGTTGGCGGTGATGATCTCTTCTTCGCTTCCGCGGGCACGGATACGATCCGCGGCGGTGTTGGGTCTGACACGATCGACTACTCAGCGCTTGCGGGCGTTACCGGTATCTCGGTGACGATGGCCGGAGCGGGTAGT
>CAYWNJ010000528.1:0-1034 GCA_964459535.1 uncultured Rhodobacterales bacterium | reverse complement strand
GGTCACGGTTGGCGGCGGTGATAATGATGTGAACGCCGCTGTTGAGAACATCGTGGCGACGGCGGGTACCGACGTCATCGCAACAGACGGCGAAGCGAACACCATCGACGCGGGCGGCGGTGACGATACGGTCACCGGCAGCCTGGGTAACGACACCTTGGATGGCGGTGCTGGCACGGGCGACGAGCTTCGCTACGACACGCTCGGACTTGGCCTCGACTTTAACTTGAACACCGGCGTGGCCGTGGCGACGGGTACGTTTACCGACTTCTTCACCGGCTTTGAGAGCTACGTGCTCACGGATCAGGCCGACGTCATTACCACCTCCGCGGGCGTAGACGTGGTGAACGGCGGCGGCGGTGATGATGCGTTTACGGGCAGCGCCGGCGACGATGTGCTCGATGGCGGCGCAGGCACCGACACGATCGACTACGGCACGCTGGCCGGTACAACAGGTGTCAACCTCACCTTGAACGGTGGCGTGGACACGGTGGTGACCCTCGGTAACGGCGATACCGACACCATCCGCAACTTCGAGTCCATCCAGGGCTCGGCGGGCGATGATGTGCTCACCGGCGACAGCAATGCCAACATCCTCTCCGGTGGTAACGGCGACGATACGCTTGATGGTCGTGACGGTAACGACACGCTGAACGGCGACAACGACGATGACTTGTTCATCGCGAGCGCCGGCGTTGACACCATGGACGGCGGCGATGGCAACGACACCGTCGACTACTCGGGACTGGCGGTCACCGACGTGGCCGTCACCCTCGATGGCGCCAATCAGGTCACGGTTGTCGTCAACGGCGGCGACAACGACAACGTCAGCAACATCGAGAACGTCATCGGCACCGGCGGCAATGACAACATTACCGGCGACGGCTTGGCCAATGTGCTCGAAGGGCGCGGCGGTAACGACACGCTCGATGGTGGCGCCGAAAACGATACGCTCGATGGCGGCGCGGGTACCGACAACGTTGCTGGCGGCGACGGCGACGACACGATCCTCGGCAGCCTCGGGGCCGATACCG
>CAYWNJ010000527.1:0-2224 GCA_964459535.1 uncultured Rhodobacterales bacterium | reverse complement strand
CCATCGACCGGCGCGCCCTCCGGCGCCTGCCCATTGAGCGGCTGGCAAAGACCGCGCGCATGGACCACGCGGGCCTTGTCAACGTCTTCGGTGAATTTGCGCACATATTCGGTCGCAGGGTTCATTACGATGGCGTCAGCGGTATCGCATTGCTCAATCGCACCGTCTTTCATGATGGCGATGCGGTCCGCCAAGCGCAGCGCCTCGTCAAAATCATGGGTGATAAAAACGATGGTCTTGCCGAGCATGGCTTGAAGCCGCAAAAACTCATCCTGCATCTCGCGCCGGATCAACGGATCAAGTGCGGAAAAGGGTTCATCCAAAAACCAAATGTCCGGCTCAATCGCCAGCGAGCGCGCGATACCCACGCGCTGTTGCTGCCCGCCTGAAAGCTCGCGCGGGAAATACTCCTCGCGCCCCTCAAGCCCCACCAGCCGGATCACCTCAAGCGCGCGGTCGCGGCGGGTGTGTTTGTCTTGGCCGCGCATTTCCAAGGGAAAGGCGACATTCTCCAAGACCGTACGGTGCGGCAGTAGGCCAAAGGATTGAAAGACCATACCCATCTTGGAGCGGCGCAATTCGATCAGCTCGGCCTCTTTGAGCGCCATGATATCCTGGCCCTCAACCTCAATAGTGCCCCCGGTAATGTCGTGCAGGCGCGAAAAACACCGCACCAGGGTGGATTTTCCCGACCCAGAGAGGCCCATGATCACCAGCATCTCGCCAGGGTTCACATCAACAGAGACATCCTTAACACCCGCAATATAGCCATCCGCGCGGATCTCGTCATAGCTGCGGCCCGGCGCCATCGCACCATAATAGGCTTCGGGGTTTTGACCAAAGAGCTTCCAGACATTCTTTGCCGAAATTACCGATGCCATAACGCTTTGTCCCTCTGATCATTGCGTCCGCCCCGCGATAAGACGCGGGACGGGCGCGTTTTGTCAATTCAAGCGTCGGATCAGGCCGAGCAAGAGGCGATCCAAGGATCAACCAAGTCGCGATTTGCGGCCAGCCATTCCTCGGCTGCTTCTTCTGGCTCTAGCTCATCCGTGTCCACGAGCTTGGCCATCTCGGCAATCTGTGGGTTGGTGAACGAGATGGCTTGCAGAAGGCAGTAAGCGCCTGGCCACTTGTCTGGCATTCCATCCCAAGCCGCCTTTTTGAGGTATCCCGAGGCCGGGTTGCCGCAATCATAAAGCGCATCTGGGTTCGGGCCTTTCGCCGGATCGGTGTCACAGCCATCTTCCCAGGCGGGGAATTCAACGAACTCGCCAGGCCACACGGCTTCGGCAAAGTTCGGCGTCCAGTTGAATACCAAGACGGGCTTTCTATCCGCCTCAGCCGCGCCGATTTCCGCCCAAAGCGCTGCCGCAGAGCCCGCATTGATCACAACGAAGTTCAGGCCCAATGCCTCGGCCCGCTCGGTGCCGTGCTTCAACCAGTCAACAGGACCATCGAGATACCGGCCCTTATCACCAGTCTCGGCCGTGGCAAAGAGATGGGCGCAATCATTTAGCGCTTCCCAATCGGGCAGGCCAGGGCAGGCATCTTTGGTCCACATCGGATACCACCAGTCCTCGCGCGTGACCGCGTCATGGTCGCCTGCATCATGGAGACCGCCCTTTTCGAGGGCCGCTCGGAAAGACGCGCCGAACGCGCCTTCCCACACCTCAAGCTCAAGTGTCACGTCGCCACGGCGCACCGACTCGTACACCGCTTGGCTGTCGGTGGTGACGTATTCGACATTGTTGCCCATCGCTTCCATCATCTGTCCAACAACATTGGACATCACAATCTGGCTGGACCAGTTGTGGATGGGAATGATGATCGGGTCGCTACTATCAGCGGCATGCGCTGCAAGCGGCGCTGCAACAAGCGCAGCACCGGCTAAGAGTTTTGTGAACGTTTTCATTATCTTCTCCCAGTTGGTTTATAGGGTCCCGCCGGTTTTCCCCCGCGGTGTGTTATTGATCTTGCTCTTAGATCTGCAAATAGCTCTCTAGGCTGTCATCCAGCGCATCGACCCAGGGCGTGTGATGCGCCGGTGCCTTTGTGCCGGTCATCGGGCTGGTGTAGCCATGATCTCGGAAATTCATGATCCCCTTCTTTTTATGCTTCTTCTCTTTTTCATCTTATTCTTCTTCTTTTTTTCTTTTCATTATTATTGTTCTTCTCATTTTCCTTCTTCTGTTTCTTCTTCCCCTGCTTCTTCTTCTTCTTC
>CAYWNJ010000526.1:0-2229 GCA_964459535.1 uncultured Rhodobacterales bacterium | reverse complement strand
AACGACTTGACCGATGAGAAAAAGCTGGAGCTTTCTGGGTTGTTCTCTGAACTAAGCTCTTCAAACTCTCGCAAAAGCTCTTTTTGGCGTCCGGTGAGGTTCACGGGCGTTTCCACCGCAAGCTCAATGAACATATCCCCCGCCGCGCCGCCGCGCAGGGCGGGCATGCCTTTGCTGCGCAGGCGCATTTGCCGACCGGATTGGCTGCCTGCGGGGATTTGGACCCGTCCGCGCCCGCCGTCGATTGTGGGAACCTCGATAGAGCCGCCCAAAGCAGCGGTGCCCATGCTAACCGGAACGCGGCAAAAGAGGTTGGCGCCGTCGCGCTCGAACAGCTTATGCTCCGCGACTTCGATGAAGATGTATAAATCCCCAGTTGGGCCGCCGCGCATTCCGGCCTCACCCTCTCCGGCAAGGCGGATGCGGGTGCCGGTTTCTACCCCGGCTGGGATATTCACGCTGAGGGAACGATCGCGTTCGACCCGGCCCGAACCTTGGCAAGACTTACAGGGGTTTTTAATGATTTGCCCCGTGCCCGAGCAGGTTGGACAGGTCCGCTCTACCGTGAAAAACCCTTGCTGCGCGCGCACCTTGCCCATGCCAGAGCAAGTCGGGCAGGTTGTCGGCTCCGAGCCGCCCTCGGAGCCCGTACCGTTACAGGATCCACACGAAACGGTTGTGGGCACGTTGATGCTCTTTTGCAGACCCGCAAAGGCCTCCTCAAGCGAAACGCGCAAGTTATAGCGCAGGTCCGCGCCACGGGTCGCCCGCCGTCCGCCGCCACGTCCGCCGCCCATGAAATCGCCGAAAAGGTCGTCAAAGACGTCCGAGAAGGCCGAGCCAAAGTCCTGACCCCCGCCAAAACCGCCTGGTCTCGGTCCGCCGCCGCCCCCTTCGAAGGCTGCATGGCCAAAGCGGTCATAAGCCGCCTTTTTCGCTGAGTCTTTTAGTATCGCAGAAGCCTCATTGGCTTCTTTAAACTGCGCCTCGGCGTCTTTGTTGTCGGCATTACGGTCCGGGTGCAATTCCTTGGCCTTGGTCCGATAAGCCTTTTTGATCTCGTCGGCGCTAGCCCCTTTCGAGACGCCGAGCACCTCGTAATAGTCACGTTTTGCCATGGATCAAATCCTTTGCTGGAACGTCCAAGGCCGACCTGATCAGGCCGGCCTCGCGATTGGTTCCCTGGCGCGCCAATTAGGCGCGCTTGTCATTGTCGAGATCTTCGAACTCTGCATCGACGATATCATCGTCATCCGCGCGGGCGCTATCGGCGGCCTCAGGCTCTCCGTCCGCTTCCTCTTGGCTGGCTTTGTAGATCGCCTCGCCAAGTTTCATCGCTGCCTCGGTCACGTTTTGGATGCCCGATTTGATCTTGTCCGCGTCCTCGGTCTCAAGCTCATCCTTGAGCGCTGCAATCGCCAGCTCAATCGCTTCGATTGTGGTTGGGTCAACCTTATCCGCATGCTCCTCCATCGACTTTTCGGTCGAGTGGATCAAGCTTTCTGCTTGGTTCTTGGCTTCGACCAGATCGCGGCGCGCCTTATCTGCTTCGGCGTTCTCTTCGGCGTCCTTGACCATTTGTTCGATATCTTCATCGGACAGACCGCCAGAGGCTTGGATCGTGATCTTTTGCTCCTTGCCTGTGCCCTTGTCCATCGCACCAACGGAAACGATCCCGTTCGCATCAATGTCAAAGGTCACCTCAATCTGCGGCAGCCCGCGCGGGGCTGGCGGGATATTCTCCAGGTTAAACGCGCCGAGCAGCTTGTTATCCGAGGCCATCTCGCGCTCGCCCTGGAAAACGCGGATTGTCACGGCGTTCTGGTTATCCTCAGCGGTCGAGAAGATCTGAGACTTTTTCGTCGGAATAGTCGTGTTGCGATCAATCAGGCGGGTAAACACACCGCCCAACGTCTCAATCCCCAGGCTCAGCGGGGTTACATCCAGCAGAACAACGTCCTTCACATCGCCCTGCAACACGCCCGCTTGAATGGCCGCGCCCATGGCGACAACCTCATCCGGGTTCACGCCTTTATGCGGCTCTTTGCCGAAGAATTTAGCAACCTCGTCGGCTACTTTCGGCATCCGGGTCATACCGCCGACCAAGACAACCTCATCAATATCCGAGGCCGAAATGCCCGCGTCTTTCAGCGCGGCAGCGCAAGGCTTGAGCGAGGCTTTGATCAGATCCCCAACCAAGCTTTCCAGCTTGGCGCGGGCCAGTTTCAT
>CAYWNJ010000525.1:0-2230 GCA_964459535.1 uncultured Rhodobacterales bacterium | reverse complement strand
ACCTTCGGTTAGTTTCGACATTTCTTGCTGGGTACGCTCGGCGGCTTTGGCTTGGGCGTCTTTGATCGCGGCAAGGATCAGATCTTCGACGACCTCTTTGTCATCGCCAGAAAAGATCGACGGATCAATATCCAGCCCGGTTAGAACCCCCTTCGCTGTCGCGGTCGCCTTGACCAAGCCAGCACCCGCCTCGCCCGTGACCGTTATGCTCGCAAGACTGTCTTGCATCTCGGTCATTTTTTCTTCCAGCTCTTTTGCCTTTTTCACCATGCCGGCCATATCGCCGAGGCTGCCTAGTCCTTTGAGCATTTCAAATCTCCATCAGTTTTGCGCGCCTCGTGGCGCGGTATAAAGGATTGTTCCCGCCGATATCGCAGCCGCCAGCGCAACAAACAAGCTGGAGGGTCCAATACAGCCTTCGGCTTGGGCAAGTGCGCGCACACCGCTTGGGTCCGCCATTGTGACAAGCGTGGCAAAGCCGGTCCAGCCCACCGTGATCGCCACCCCGCCCCACTGGCTGCGATAGCGCACCGCCAGCGCCGTGCAGGCCAGCAGAATGAGGCCAAGGGGCGAGAGAAAAAGTATCACTGCTTCGGCTATGGCGCTGACAGGCATGCCGTCCCAATCCGGGCGTTCCTTGTCGCAGACCTCTGCCAGAGCCGGGGAGGCGACAAGCACCAGCAAGACCACCAGGCGCATCATAGCGTTTTCTCAAACCAAAGGCGCACCGGGCGAAAGCCTGTCGCCTTAAAGGTCTCATGTGCCGCAGTATTGGCCGCCCAAGAGGTTAAGTTCACGGCCCCGCAACCCAAGGCTCGTGCACGATCCTCGGCCTGTGCCATCAAAGCGCGGCCAATCCCGCACCGCTGCGCCGCGGGGTCCACGGCAAAATGCTCGATATGAAAATCTCGCCGCGGTTTGGTGAAGAGAGAGCCAGCGCGGGCATCAAGCCGGGCAAAGCAATACCCCTTTGCCGCGCCGCCTTCATCAACCGCAAGATCGAGATAGGCCGTTTCTTCGGTCAAGAGCGCTGCGAAGAAACTGCGCACATCGTCGGGCTCGGGACAGGCAGGAAAGCGATCCGGGTAGTGCGCGGCGTGCCAGCTTTGGACCACGTCATTGAGCGCGACCAAGTTCGTTAGATCGTCCGACTGCGCAGGGCGAATAGTGATCATCCGTCATCCTCGAACGGGTCCCATTCGTCATCGACCTCAGGCAGAGCCTCAATCTGGGCCGTCGCAGCGATGTCTTGCGCCGAGCGGATTTCAACGATCTCGGCGCCCGGAAAATGCGTAAAGACCGCCTGCACCAAGGGATGTTCCCGCGCCTCGGCCTCGGCGGCCAGTTTGTCCGCATCGCGCCGCTCGGCGATGGTTTCCGCGCCGCCTTCGGCGACCACGCTTATAGCCCAGCGATTGCCGGTCCAGTGCTGCAGCCGCGCCCCCAGACGCTGCGCTAGGTCGGCAGGGGCGGGCTCAGCGGGCTCAAACTCGATCCGGCCCGGTTGATAGGCGGCGAGGCGGATGCCCGTCTCTACCTCGATCAGCAGCTTCACGTCGCGGTGCGCGCGGATCAGCGCGACCACGCTGTCGAAAGTCGGATAGCGCGCCAAGGCTTGCTCGGCATCAAGGGCGGCAACCGGCCCGCCGCCGCGCGTTTGCGTGATCGGAGACGCCGTCTGCGCATAAGCCTGCGTTCCGCGCGGTGCAGAATTGCCGCCGCTGCTCGGGCCTCCAGTTGCGGGCGGCGTGGGCGCGTCTTGGAGCTTGCGCACCAGCTCATCTGGTGTCGGAAGGTCCGCGACATGGGTCAGGCGGATCACCGCCATCTCGGCAGCCATCATCGCGTTCGGTGCGGCAGAGACCTCCTCGAGCGCCTTTAGAAGCATCTGCCACATGCGGCTTAGCACCCGCATTGGCAGCGCCTCGGCCATGGTTTGACCGCGCACCCGCTCATCGGGTGAGACGGTTGGGTCCTCGGCAGCGGCGGGCGTAATCTTGACCACCGACACCCAATGGGTGACCTCGGCCAAATCGCGGAGCACGGCCAGCGGATCTGCCCCATCGGCATATTGCGCGCCCAGCTCGGTCAGTGCGCCTGCTGCATCGCCGCGCAGGATCAGATCCATGAGGTCCATGACCCGGCCCCGGTCCGCAAGGCCCAGCATCGCGCGCACCTGCTCCGCCCCCGTCTCGCCCGCGCCGTGGCTGATCGCCTGATCCAGGAGCGA
>CAYWNJ010000524.1:0-2246 GCA_964459535.1 uncultured Rhodobacterales bacterium | reverse complement strand
TTGTCAGGTTTATCGCCGCTGGATGGCACCCATCCAGCAGCCACAAACCTTAGACTTTTCTGCCGTTCATCCGAATGATGTGAATGGCCGCTCATAGTTCAAGACAGTCAGGTATCTTCGGCGGAGCGCGCCGTAAGCCACGTTATGACATTGACGATCGCCTGATTGTTCTTGGCTGTTCGCGGCATAAGGACATAGAAGTCATTCCCGCCCGCGTCCCAGGCTGCGCCAACCTCCACCAAACGCCCGACTTCGAGGTCTTGAGCCACCAGAAAACGGCTCACCAAGGCCACCCCCTGCCCGGCGATGGCTGCATCGACTGCAAGAGACGTTTGGCTCAGACGTAGGTGACGAGGCGACTGGTCCTGTATGCCAAGATGCGCAAGGTAGCTTGGCCATTGGTCATGGGTGTCATGGACCTTCGGCTGTTTGGCAAGGGTTTCTGGAGCAAGAGGAGTGTCACCCTTGCCCCCAAACTTCGGCGCGGCGACCGCGATTAGCGATTGCCTGAACAAAAGCGTTACGTCCAATGACGCGCCAAACGGCGGCGATCCCTGACGCACTGCAAGGTCTATCCCGTCGCTGTGGAAGCTGGATACTCTTTCGGTCGCCATGATCCGCAAGTCGATATCCGGGTGTGCTGAGGTAAAGTGCGGTAGATTGGGGATCAGCCATTTCGCAGCAAAGGTCGGTGTGACACTGATGAGAACTTTGTTCGGCTCTGGTTTCAGTTCGGCAGTTGCTGCTCGAAGGTCTGCGAACACTCCGGCAATCCGGTTGTGATAGCTGCGCCCGACTAGCGTAAAAGCCAAGCCCTTCGGCACCCGTTCGAACAAGACCACATCAAGATGCGCTTCGAGCTGGCGCACCTGTTGCGCAACGGCCCCTTGAGTAACGCCCAGTTCATCAGCGGCTGAGCGGAAACTGAGGCGGCGGCCTGCGGCATCGAACGCACGCAAACTGTTGAGCGGGGGAAGTTCAGTCATTTTGCAATAGTATTTCTACTGCCATGTAACATCAATTCTGAATCGTAGTTTCTCAAATAAGACATCATTTATGGATCAACCAAGAAAGGACTCTCGAAATGGCAGTAGAAAAAGTAGCACTGATTACAGCAGGTGGCAGCGGCATGGGTGCGGATGCAGCGCGCAAACTGGCAGAAGATGGGTTCAAAGTTGGCATCCTGTCTTCGTCCGGCAAGGGCGAAGCGCTTGGCGGCGAACTTGGCGGCTTTGGCGTGACAGGCTCCAACCTTGATGGAGAAGCGCTGAACGCTTTGGTCGATGGTGCGAAGGAGCGTTGGGGCCATATCGATGTCTTGGTGAACTCTGCTGGCCACGGGCGAAAAGGACCGGTTCTCGAAATCAGCGACGACGACTGGCATCAAGGGATGGAAGTCTACCTGATGAACGTCATCCGTCCGACGCGGCTTGTCACACCCATAATGCAGGCGAATGGCGGTGGGGCAATCATCAATATCTCAACCTTTGCGACATTCGAACCCGACCCTCTTTTTCCAACGTCGGGGGTCTTCCGGGCCGGGCTTGCCGCATTCACAAAGCTCTACTCGGACAAGTATGCGGCAGAGAACATTCGCATGAACAACGTGCTGCCAGGCTTCATTGACAGCCTGCCCGAAACCGAAGACCGCAAGGCGCGAATTCCCATGGGACGTTACGGTTTCGCTTCGGAGGTGTCTTCTCTCATTTCGTGGCTCGCCTCGGCAGATGGTGGCTACATAACGGGACAAAACCTGCGCATCGACGGAGGGTTGACCCGTGCAGTCTGATACCTTGGCCTTAGTTCCATCGCGCGAGCGCCTTGTCTTCGCGGTCAAATGGGGCGCATCTGCCGTTCAGATCATGGGATACACTGCAACGGGGTTTGGCTGGACACCTTGGAACCTGTACCTGTTTCTCGTCGGTGTCGTGGGGTGGTTCGCCGTCGGCGCGCTATGGAATGACAAGGCGCTCATGCTTGTCCACCTTGTCGCCCTAGGCGCAATGCTTGCCGGAATGGCAAGCGGCTGATGAGCGAGGGTAGCCATTCGGGCGTTGCGCAGCATTTGGGGGGTAGGGCTCGTTACAATTATTTACCACACTCCGAATGAATGACCGCTGTCGGGGCACGCCCGGAACTCGGTATAGTCCGCCTTCCGCGTTTAACCGACATTTAGACTGTCGCCCAGAGGGCTACGCCAACCCGTCGCGCAACACGTCCAGCACCGCCTCTCGCGGCACGTCAGA
>CAYWNJ010000523.1:0-2251 GCA_964459535.1 uncultured Rhodobacterales bacterium | reverse complement strand
GTCTTGCTCGGGCAGCTTATCAGCGCCGCGGCGATTGATCATTGGGGGCTTTTTGGGGCCCAGATCTCACCCATCAACCTTATGCGGGCCAGCGGGCTCGCCCTGATGGCGCTTGGCGTTTGGGTTACGCAGCAGGCCTAGGCCCCTCTGCCAAGCGCGTCGCCAGCGCCCAGAGATCGTTTGGGATTTGAACAGGGTCTTTCATTTGCGTTTCACTGCCCGGCAGGCGTGCACCAGGCTCTGTGGCGACAAGCGCGATGAGCGCGGACAGTCGGTCAGAGAAAGCCTCTGACGTGCCCGGATCAATCAGGATATAATATTGGCCCAGATCATGGGGCGGCCCCTCTGGTGCTTTGAGTGGGTTGACGTCCCGGCTGAGCACTGATCCGGTTAGCCCAGCGGCAAGCAGCTCGGCCATGACGCCCAGACCCCATCCCTTCGCGCCGCCCATCGAGACCAGCGCACCGCCTAAAGCAGCGGTAGGGTCGGTTGTGGGCTTGCCATCGGCATCGACGGCCCAGCCTTCGGGAATGGCCTCGCCTGCGGCTTTGGCCATGGTGATCTTCCCAAGGGCGACAGCGGTCGTTGACATGTCGAATTGCATCGCGATCCCGCCCTCCCCATCTGGCACCGAAAACGCGATGGGATTTGTGCCGATCATGCGCTGCTTGCCGCCGGGAGGCGCGACTATCGGAGAGGCATTTGTCGCGCCGAACCCAATACAGCCCGCCCGCGCGATCTGCGCGGTGAAATAGCCCAATGCTGTACAGGTATGCGCGTGGGCGATGGCCAGCGTCGCCACGCCATAGCGCTGCGCGGCCTCGATTGCCGGTGCCAGACCATGGGCAAAGGCGGGCTGCGCAAAGCCAAAGCCTGCATCAACCGTCAGTGCAGCGGCGCGCGTGGTGGTCACCTTTGGTGTGACCTGTCCATCTACGCGCCCCGATTGCAGTTGCTGACAGTAGCTTTCCAAGTAGTAGAGACCGCAGATGCGGTTCCCGGTTGCTTCGGCTTGCCGAACGGCTTTGGCCACTTCGGCGGCTTGGAAGTCTCCGGCGCCATGGGATTTGAGCGCGCGGTGCGTGACATGCTCAATCTCGTCAAGCGGCACAGATGAAAATGTAGAGGTCATGGCGGTAAGTTCCTTTGACCTGAGTTGCGTAGAGACAAAGAGGGCAGGTCGCACCCGGCTATGAGTGCCCCTTAGCGTTTCACCGTCCCGCCCGCTAGGCAAAAAGCGCCCTTTGCTGAAAGGGGGCCTGATGGTTTAACGACCTGCCGAACATAAAGATCAACCAAATGCGCCAGCACGTTCCGCGTGGCGGTGGGCAGGAGCGCTGGCGCGACATCGTGATAAACTCTGGCGGTAATGTCCTGAGCGGTGCTGGGCCCTGCCGACAGAGCTTCTAGGATCGCGGCTTCGCGGGCCTTGCGATGCGCAATCAGCCACTCAAGACGCGCGTTGGGGTCGTGCACCGCATCCCCATGGCCGGGATAGAAGACACGCCATTGCCGCGCTGCGAGCTTTGCGCAGGAGGCCATGAAATCCGTCAAATCTCCGTCCGGGGGCGAGACGAGCGAGCTGGCCCATCCCATTACATGATCTGCGGTTAGGCAGGCCGTGCCCCATCCTAGACAAAGGTGGTTGCCCAGATGACCCGGCGTGTGGATCACGTTGAGTTGCCACCCCTCTCCGCTAAGGATCTGACCATCGGTGAGGCACATGTCTGGAGCAAAGTCACGATCAATGCCTTCGCCGCCTTCCATAAGCCCCGTCGCGGCGAGCTGAGACATGATTGCGCTGCGCCCCGCCTCGGCACCGCCAAATGCCAAGATGGGCGCGCTGGTCACAGCGGCGAGCGCTGGTGCCAGCGGGCTGTGATCAAGATGGCTATGGGTGACGAGTATATGGCTCACATATTGCCCTTGTGTCACGGCAGCCAAGATCGCCTCTAGATGCGCCGCAGAGGCAGGCCCGGGATCAATAACCGCCAAACCGGACGTTCCAAGCAGGTAGGTGTTGGTGCCACGATAGGTCATGGGTGAGGGGTTCGGGGCAACGATCCTTCGCAGCCCAGGCTCTAACTCTTGGGCCTGGCCAATAGGCGGATCAAAATCATCAGGCGGTGTCATTCTTCGTGTGCTTTCGTGACGGGTCAGAGGCGTAGATTTGTCAGCGGTATCGGCACTAGATGACGCCAGCAAGCTCACAACCCGTTTAGCTCGTTGGGTTCCGCCACACAACGCCGGG
>CAYWNJ010000522.1:0-2251 GCA_964459535.1 uncultured Rhodobacterales bacterium | reverse complement strand
GGCAGCATGAATCCGGTCGTGACGGTGACTGCAATCGCAGCGCGACCGTGGTCCTTGGCACTTACGGGACCCAAGGCGACTTCTCCTGGCATAGATCTTCCGTAACTTCCCTGCCCGAGGCCCATGTGGGACTTGAACGCTGGGGCCAGAATTGCCCGGGTATCTATCACCGGTCCGTCTTCGTTGATTGGCGTGACTATGAAGGCAATTACGGATTTGAGCAGGTAAACTACTAGCGTCGACAATAGCAGCGGTACCATCAACCTGCGGCAATTTGAGCCCGCTCAGTTACTCGAATACCAGCCGTTCGCTGCTGTCTGTGGCAAGGTCCGTAGAGCGGACTTTGCGGACTTGCGCAGTCGCAGATACTGCTGACGCAGCATCTTCTTGCATATGCAGCATTTCAATCACGGCTCCGAAGCGAAGTCGCCGGAGCAGACATTAACAGTCATGGATTTAGCAAAAACCTGAGCTGATTTTTCACCCTAGCCCGGCGGAACAAGTTATACGCGAACCATGCGTCTTACTGTTGCGTCTATTCCAAAGTCGGCTTTGACCAGTGTCGGTGTGGCACAGCGACCAACGCCTGATGGAACAACCTACTCGGCCCCTTTCACAAATGGCGACCCTAGTCGAGATGGTTGACTAATCAGCGGTCGCCACAGTCATGGCAGCCGGAATAGGCACCTCCCACTTTGGTCCCGATCCATGTTTTTCCAGAACTTTATCAACAACGGCCGCACGTATTGCAGCGGCATGCGTGGCGGGTTGCGGTCGCAGCAGTGCACCACCGCGGGCTGTTCCTTCAAGGAAGTAGTCATACGGCGCACCTGGGTCTGTCACGTGCCACTTCGACGCGACAATGACTTGTTGAAAATCTCTGAAATCAGCCTTCTCAAGGACGGGAAATGCAATCTCCGGATCGGCATAGTCGTTTGCGCCAGGCCCAGGTGGCAAGGCAATATCCGGAGACCCGTGTTGGCCTATTGCGCCAAAGACGTAGCCAAGCGCCGTGTCCACTTCAGGTCCACACCAAACAGAAAATGCCAGCTTGCCACCAGTACGGAGCACACGTCGTGCCTCCGCCAGAACTCTTGGTGGGTCCGGGACGTGAGGCATCCCAAAACCGATTGTCACGACATCAAAGGTCTCATCCTCAAAGCTGAGCGACATGGCATCGCCTTCGACAAACTTTGCCTCTGGCACCTCAACCCGGGCCATCTCCAACATGGCCGGTGAGAAATCCAGCCCGATCACCTGCGCACCGGCTTTGCACAGAGCAGCGGTCACGTTTCCCTGACCACAGCACAAGTCGAGCGCTTTGGAACCAGGTCTTGCCCCAACCGCAGAAACCATCGCTGGCACCACCATGTCTGCGGCCTTGGCAAAGACGCGGGCATAAGATTGTGCGACATCCGATTTTGCCCATTCTCGCCTTTCCAAAGCGGCAAAAGAGTCCGGCGTTTCTGTCTCAGCCATGTTTCCCCCCAGTTTTGTATCATTCAATAAAGAGTGCTCTGAATACGCCGACGCTCAATTGCTGTTGATACAACCAAGCTGCGACTACGATCCGGTCTGAAATGCGGAAATCACGATAGTTGGCGCAACGCCGTTCTCGTTATCCAAGATCGTGTAATAGTGCCGCCAGGCCCGCTCTAATGACCCATCCTCCCGCGTGAGCTCCCAATTTACGACTGCTAGGCTCAAATGAGGCCCTTGGCTAAACAGATCCACGGCGCGCAGGGAGGCATTGTGAACACCTCCAGCACGGAACGCATCAAGCCTCGTTTGATTGAAATCAGTGATCTCTGTCTGAGAGACGTAAAGCGTCATTTGGCCATCCAGTGAAACCATGAAGCATGGGACGTTGAAAAAGCGGTCCAATTCCTTGAGCGGAGCGTCACCTCGAATGACACTTTCCCAGGTTTGGCGGTAGTCTGAAACTAGTTGTCTGGCTGATTGCACGGTGTCGCCTCCTTGTTCGAGTTAAGGCCGTCTGGCTATGAGCGTTGCAAAGACCTGATAGCCATAAAGGGCGCCACTTTCAGCGCGACGGCGATATTCCGCAACCAGACCGTCGTGCAGCTCCTGGCCAATCTCGCCGCGCTTCATCAGCACCTTTCCGGTTTCTTCAACCCAAGGCAGCATCTGGTCATTGTCGAGAACGCTGCGGCTTTGGAAGCTGAAATCTTCCAACATGAACCCTGCCTCGGTGGCCAGCCTTTGCAACTTCGCAACGGCATGTGGGTCA
>CAYWNJ010000521.1:0-2260 GCA_964459535.1 uncultured Rhodobacterales bacterium | reverse complement strand
CCAATGCTTGCGGCCTTTGGCGCTTTCGCTGCGCAGCATGGGGTCTGGGTCAATCTTGGCTCCCTGGCGATCACGGGACCGAAGGGCAAGATCCTAAACCGGGGGTATATGCTAAACCCAATCGGTCAAATCCAGGGCCGCTATGACAAGGTGCATCTCTTTGATGTGCAGCTAAGCGAAACGTCGATCTACCGCGAGAGCGACACGGTCGCACCCGGCGCTGAGGCGGTGATTCATGACACCCCAAAGGCCAAGGTGGGTCATACGATTTGCTATGATCTGCGCTTTCCTGGGCTCTTTCGAGATCTCGCGCAGGCGGGCGCCGAGATCATTGCCTGCCCCGCCGCGTTCACCAAAACCACCGGCGCGGCACATTGGCATGTGCTCAACCGGGCGCGCGCGATTGAGAATACGTGCTATGTGGTTTCGGCCTGCGCGGTTGGTCCCATTTCGGGCGGCGGGGAAAGCTATGGGCATTCCTTGGTTGTGGGCCCTTGGGGGGATGTCCTGGCAGATGGCGGAACGCTGCCGGGCGTGATCCACGCCAGCCTGGACCTTGACGCGGTGGCGCAGACCGCAGCGCGCATCCCCAGCCTTTCGCATGATCGCGATTATGTGCGGGCGGGCGCTCTGCCCGGGAAAGACGTGGCATGAGTTCAATCGGCGCAGCACTGGGCACACGAGATTTGGAGGCGCCGCTGCGCAAAGCCTTTATGCACTGGCAATGCCGCGTCCGGCAGATGGCAATGCGCGATCATGAGGGCCGCCCGGATGACGCGATTATGCCGGATCTGTATCTGCCAGAAGAGGCCGAGGCGCTGGGGTCGATTATCACGCTGATCAACAAGGCCCCGGGCTATTCGGTAACGCCAGAGCTGCTTCATATGGCGCGCAAGACCAACGATCCCGCACAGCGCCGCGATCAGGCCATTCGGTTTTTTTCAGCGACCTATTATCAGAAGGCAGCGGAGTTCTCTGACGTTTTGACCGCGACCTTCCCGCCGAGCTCTCCTGGCGCGGCCCAGATCCGCGCAGCGGGCGAGGTTCGCCTGGTCTTTGACGCGTTCGCGCAGCGCTTTGATTTGACGTGCAAAGTCTGGCGGCTCGCCGCGCATAACCCGCTTTATCAGGCGACCATCGCCCATAACCAACTTTTCAACCCCGCCCTGCCTGCGGGCACCGAAGTTTTGGGCTTTGAGCCGATTTGGGCGCGCTCATCCTCAGATCCAGCGATTGCACCACGATGACCTATGCTGGCGACATAGCACAGGTCTTCGCCGAGAAGCGCGCCGCATATCAATGTGATATAATGTTGGTTAGAATGGCCTCACCCCATATTCAGACAATCGTGGAGCGTATAAAATGACCAAGCGTGTGTGTATCATTGGCGCCGGACCATCGGGCCTGGCGCAATTGCGGGCCTTTCAGTCCGCCGCCGAGGCTGGCGCAGAAATCCCCGAGATCACTTGCTATGAAAAGCAGGCGGATTGGGGTGGGCTGTGGCGCTATACCTGGCGCACGGGTGTGGATGAACATTGCAACCCCTGCCATGGCTCGATGTATCGCTATCTTTGGTCCAACGGCCCCAAGGAGGGCCTTGAATTTGCCGATTACACCTTTGAGGAGCATTTCGGCAAACCCATCGCCTCCTACCCGCCCCGCGCTGTGCTCTTTGATTACATCGAGGGACGGGTCAAGAAAGCGGGCGTGCGCAAATACATTAAGTTCAACCACGTGGTGCGCGATGTGCGTGTTGTGGAGGGTGGCTTTGAGGTCACCGCGCGCGACGGGCAAAGCGATACCGAAGAGCGCAATATCTTCGACCATGTCGTCGTGGCCTCAGGGCATTTCAGCTTTCCCAACGTGCCGCACTATCCCGGCTTTGAAAGCTTTAACGGGCGCATCATGCACGCCCATGATTTCCGCGATGCGCGCGAGTTTACAGGCAAGGATATTTTGATCCTCGGCACCTCTTACTCTGCCGAAGACATTGGCTCTCAATGCTGGAAATACGGCTGCAAGTCGGTGACGGTGGCCCATAGAACCGCGCCGATGGGCTATGATTGGCCCGACAATTGGCGGGAGGTTCCTAAACTTGATCGCGTCGAAGGCCGTGTTGCCCATTTCAGTGATGGCAGCAGCAAAGAGGTGGATGCGATTATCCTTTGCACAGGGTACAAACACCATTTCCCCTTCCTGCCCGACGAGCTGCGCCTAAAGACGGTCAACCGTCTGGGGGCATCGGACCTCTATAAAGGTG
>CAYWNJ010000520.1:0-2265 GCA_964459535.1 uncultured Rhodobacterales bacterium | reverse complement strand
CGATATACAAACTTTGCAACCGATTGCAAAAATCTGTTGACGTAGATGCCGCGTTGATCGCACTGTGAAGACAGCACAAGACTCGGGGCTTCCAGAAATCCGAGCAAAGGGCTGACAGGGAGACACATGCCGAAGTTCGGCTTGAACCAAATGACCATGCCTGACACGCCGTTCGACGCATTTGTCGAAACCGCGGCGCGGCTTGGCTGTGTCGGCGTAGAAATGCGCAACGACTTGGGGCGTCCGGTTTTTGATGGACTGTCTGCTAGGGAGGCTGGCCGTAAGGTCCGGGCCCATGGGCTGAGGCTTTTGGGTCTTAGCCAAGTCCAGCCGTTCAACCAATGGTCGGATGTAATTGCCACTGAAACACGCGTTTTGATCGAGACAGCTCAGGCTGCGGGGGCCGAGGCGATCCTCTTGATCCCTTGCAACGATGGCACGGGCTTGGACAAAACCGCGCGCCGCAGCAACCTGACACGCGCGCTAGAGGCCGTCCTGCCGATGCTGGAAGACGCAGATATGAATGCGATGGTCGAACCGCTTGGTTTTTCGTCATCTTCCCTGCGTAGCAAAGCGGAGCTGATTGACGCGATTGATGCAATAGGCGCGGGCAGCCGGATCAAGATGGTTCACGATACCTTCCATCACACGCTGGCGGATGGTGGAGCCATCTACCCGGGCAAAACAGGGCTCGTGCATATTTCGGGTGTGAGTGACCCAGAGGTGCCCCTATCTGAGATGGAAGATCGGCATAGGGTTCTGCTGGACCATCAGGACCGGCTGGATAACCTTGGCCAGATTAACGCTTTTGTGGATGCCGGGTATACCGGGGTCTTTTCCTTTGAATGTTTCGCGCCTGAGGTGCACGCCTTGCCGATGCCAGAGGAAGCGATCCGCGCCTCGATGAATTTCATATCCTCGCACGTGCGGCAAAGGGCTGCGTGACGCGGGGGTGAGTTGCCCCAACCGGGGGCTTTCCGGATTTTAAGCGGTGTTCCGGACACCAACCTTGGGAGGAAACAAATGAAGAAGACCCTTATTTTAGCAACCGCGCTGATGTCCGCAATGGGCACCTCGTCCTTTGCGCAAGAAATTGGCGCGACCTTTTCACGGTTTGATGACAACTGGCTGACCGTTCTGCGCAACGGTATGGAGGAATATGCCTCGACAATCGACGGGCTTTCCTACCAGCAGGTAGATGCGACTGACGATCTGGCCAAGCAGATTGACCAAGTGAAGAACTTTGTTGCTTCGGGCGTTGATGCGATCATCGTGAACATTGTCGACACCTCGGCGGGTGCCGCCGTGTCTGCGGCTGCGGGCAATGTGCCGCTCGTCTATGTGAACCGCGAGCCCGACAATGTGAACGAGTTGCCACCGACCCAGGCGTTCGTTGCGTCGAACGAGATCGAATCCGGTACGCTGTCGGCTTTTGAGGTTTGCAAAAATCTGCGCGCCGCTGGCAAAGGCAACAGTGCCCGGGGCTACCTGATGAACGGCCAGCTCTCAAACCAGGCCGCGGTTCAGCGCTCTAAGGACGTTTATGACGTGATCGGCATGGATATGTGCAACTTCATGGAGATCATCGACGAACAGCCCGCCAACTGGTCGCGCGACGAAGCCCAGGACCTGATGACGAACTGGCTGTCTGCGGGCGAGCCTTTCGACTTTGTTCTGGCGAACAACGACGAGATGGCCATTGGCGCAATTCAGGCTATGAAAGCCGCCGGGATGGATATGGCTGACGTGCAAGTTGGCGGTGTCGATGCCTCCCAAGACGCGTTGGTCGTGATGGCTGCGGGTGACTATGACGTAACCGTATTCCAGGATTCTGTCGGCCAAGGCACCGGCTCCATCGACGCCGCGCTCAAGTTGATCGCGGGCGAGCCCGTGGACAGCAAGGTCTACATCCCGTTCGTTCTGGTAACACCAGAGAACATGGGCGACTTCCTCGACAAGAACTAAGCGGCCACGCGCCGAAAAACGAGGCGGCGCAGAACATGCGCCGCCCCTTCAAACATAATACTGGGGGTGAGCATGGCAGACACCAGTCATGGAACCGGCGGTCTGATCTTCGACAAATCGAAGCGATCCTGGCCGAATGAACTCAACATCCTTCTGGCGCTGGTCATTATCGTCGTGATCTTCGAGATTATCGGCCAGACAGCCCCCTACATGCGCGGGCAGAGCTTTTTGTTCGATACCAAAGACCGCTTCGACAGCATTTTTAATGAAGCGCGTCTACAAATCATCATATTGCAGGTC
>CAYWNJ010000519.1:0-2268 GCA_964459535.1 uncultured Rhodobacterales bacterium | reverse complement strand
CAACACAGCGTTTCCGATTTGGCTTAAGTGGCCGTCAATCTCCCCGCAGAGAGCGTCAACGCGCGGTCCATTTGCGCGGCGAGGTCTAGGTTATGCGTTGCGATAATCGCGGCTAGGCCCGTCTCTCGGACAAGCTTTAGGAGCGACCTAAAAACAATATCCGCGGTCTCGGGATCCAAGTTGCCCGTCGGCTCGTCCGCCAGCAGCAAGGCGGGTCGATTGGCCAGTGCGCGGCAAAAGGCAACCCGCTGCTGCTCACCGCCCGATAGCGCCGCAGGTCTGTGATCGGCCCGATGCGCCAGACCAACGCTCTCCAAAAGCTGAGCGGCATGTGCTTTTGCATCCGCGTCGGAGCGTCCCATCGCGCGCTGGGGTAGGGCGATATTTTCTACGGCTGAAAACTCGGGCAAGAGATGGTGGAATTGATAGACAAAGCCAATTTGATTGCGCCGGGCTGCTGTGCGAACCGGGTCAGGTTGCCCGCTCATATCTACGCCCGCTAGACGGATCGTGCCTGCATCCGGCGTGTCAAGCAGCCCTGCAATATGGAGCAAGGTCGATTTGCCCGCGCCAGATGGTGCAACCAATGCGGCGATCTCGCCCGCCTTTAGCGTCAGATCCACGCCGCGCAAGACTGGCAATGACTGCGCACCGGAGCGGTAGGCTTTGGTGATGCCGGAGAGGGCGAGAACCTCACTCATATCGCAGCGCCTCGACCGGGTTCATACGTGCCGCGCGGCGGGCCGGGAAGAGCGTGATGGTAAAGGTAAGCAATAGCGATAGCCCCATTGCGGCGGCCAAATCCTGGGCGCGCAACACGGCGGGGGGAAAGAAAAACCCCTGCGCCTCTAACTGCGCACGTCCATTTCCGGTCAGCAGGTCGAGCAGCGCATAAATATGCTCGATATTCACGGCAAAGAGCACGCCAAGCAGCGCCCCCATTACGGTCCCTGCAACGCCAACCGAGACGCCGACGAGCAAGAACACCCGCAAGATCGCGCCTTCGCTCAGGCCGATTGTGCGTAAGATCCCGATGTCGCGCCCTTTGTTTTTCACCAGCATGACCAGGCCCGACACGATATTGAGGCTCGCGATCAGCACCAAGATGAAAAGCAGGATATAGAGCGCATTATCTTGCAGCGCGAGCGCCCGTAACATTCCGCCCGCGCGGTCTTCCCAGGTCCAGCCATAGGCGGGCCCCGACGTTTCGCCGAGGATCGGGACAAGGGCGCGATTTGCTGCCTCTGGATCGTCCAGCATCACATCAATCTGATCCACCGCGCCTTCTCGGTTCAAAAAGCTTTGCGCTGCTTCCAGCGGCAGGTAAGCCCGCGTGCTGTCGATAAAGCTTTGCCCTGAGCGGAAAATATAGATCACCTCAAAGACCGAAACGCGCGGGCTTGTGCCAAAGGCGGTGCGCACGCCGTTGGGCGAGATCAGGCGCAACTTCGCCCCTACATTGACCCCAAGGCTGCGGGCCACTTGCGCGCCAAGGGCAATCCCGTTCGGCAGATTGCTCAGATCCCCTTGGCTTTGCTCGGCCTGCGCGATGCTAGGAAAGGCGGCGAGGTCTGTGGGGCGAATGCCGTAAAGCTCGACCGGCGCGTTGCTTTGGCGGACATTGGCGATCAGCCGGGCTTTGACCACAGGCACGGCGAGGCGCACGCCGGGCAGGGCGCGGATTTGCGTCACCGTCTGGTCGAAGTCGCGGATCAGACGGTCCCGGCTGCCATCCGAGCGGGTCTGCTCGGCGTAATGCACCTCAAGATGTGCCGAAGCGCCGAGGATAATCCGCAATGTTTCCTCGCGCAGCCCGGTACGCACCGCCAATGTTGCGACAAGGGCGAACACGGCCAGAGTGATGCCGATCAAGCTGATCCAAGTCATCACGCTCACACCGCCGGTTGCGCGCCGGGCGTGCATATAACGCCAAGCGATGAGCCACTCATAAGGGGCGAAGGGCGGCGCGCCTTTGGGCGGCTCGGTGTTGGACATGCGTCGTTCCTATGCAGGCGTTCGTTTGGCAATGGCGCGTATCGGCCAGACCACCACGCGCCAGAGGATCACAACGCAGATCAGACCAAGCAAAAACCCTAGGCCCGCAAAGATCAGCCCCGAGGCGTTCAGCGGTACGGCAGGGGCATAAGCGCCCAGCGTTGCACGTCCGACATCGCTGTCACGAAAGCTCGAGGCGAAATAGGCGCGCATAAACGGGCCCGCGCCTTCGATCCGCGCAAGATCCCGCCTCAGCTTATCATAGCGCGTGAT
>CAYWNJ010000518.1:0-2269 GCA_964459535.1 uncultured Rhodobacterales bacterium | reverse complement strand
TTGTTGGCGCCAATGCGATGGTGAATGGCAAGAGCAAAGGTGCCTTCCCTGCGCCAAAGGCTCTGCTCAGCGCGGTCTATGAAGGGGCCTTGGTGCCTTTCGACACCGCGCTCAAGGTAGAGGCGCGTTGGTTTACGCAAGTGCTGATGAACCCCTCCTCTGGCGCGATGATCCGCTCGCTCTTTTTGAACAAAGAGGCGCTGGAGAAAGGAGCCGTTCGCCCCAAAGATGTCGGCGACCAGAGGGTCAAGACCCTTGGTGTTCTGGGCGCGGGGATGATGGGCGCGGGGATTGCGCTGGTCTCGGCGCAAGCCGGGATCAAGGTTGTGCTGATTGATCGCGATCAGGCTAGCGCGGATAAGGGCAAAGCCTATACCGAAGCCTATCTCGACAAGGGCGTATCGCGCGGCAAAGTGAGCGCCGAGAAGAAGGCGGCGATGCTCGATCTGATTACCGCAACGCCGGATCTTGACGCGCTCAAAGCCTGTGATTTGATCATCGAAGCGGTGTTTGAAGATCCGGGCGTGAAGGCAGAGATTACGCAGAAGGTTGAAGCGATTATCCCTGAGGATTGCATCTTTGCCTCTAATACCTCGACTTTGCCCATCACTGATTTGGCCAAAGCCTCTTCCCGTCCGGCGCAGTTCATTGGGATCCACTTTTTCTCTCCGGTGGAAAAGATGTTCTTGGTCGAAATCATCAAAGGCGCGCAGACGGAAAGCCGTGCGGTGGCCAAAGCGCTCGACTATGTGCGCCAGATCCGAAAAACGCCGATCGTGGTCAATGACGCGCGGTTCTTCTACGCCAATCGGTGCATTATTCCTTACGGGGGCGAGGCGACGCGGATGCTGACCGAAGGCGTAGCCCCGGCGCTCATTGATCACGCGGCAGAGCAGCTTGGCTTTCCGGTGGGACCTGTGCAACTTGGGGATGAAACCTCGGTCGATTTAGCGGTTCGGATTATGAAAGCGTCCAAGGCGGCGATGGGCAACGCCTATCCAGCCTCGGAAGCGGATGATCTGATTGTCTGGATGGAGGAGGAAGGGCGCCTGGGCCGCAAATCCAAGGCGGGCTATTTCGACTATGATGAGAAGGGCAAGCGCACCGGCTATTGGAAAGGCATCCATGATCGCTATCCCCTTGCCGAGATGCAGCCAGATCTCATCGAAGTACAAGAACGGTTGATGTTTGTTCAGGTGCTCGAAGCCGTCCGCGCACTAGAGGAAGGTGTGCTGGAAGACATTCGCGAAGGCGATGTCGGCGCCATTCTGGGTTGGGGCTTTGCGCCGTGGTCGGGCGGTCCGTTTAGCTGGCTTGATATCATCGGCACGGCCTATGCGGTGGAGCGCTGCGATGCGCTGGCGGCCAAATTCGGCCCACGCTTTGAGCCGCCCGCCTTACTGCGCGACATGGCGCGTAATGGCGAGGCATTCTATACCCGTTTCGCAGCACTTGCTGCAGCGTAGATCGGGTTTGATATATCCCTGCCGCGGTTAAGACTGCGGCAGGGATATTTGCTTTTGATAAAACTGCCGTTGCGCGAGCAGATATAGCCGGGCTATTGGATTTTGAGACCGTACTTTATAGCGTTTCGGTTTGAACCTGAGACACCATTGGCCGGAAGCAGACATTGCCGCAAAGCATCCCGCCCGGAGTCAGGGCCGCAGGCCGCCGGGCGAAAGCCAGACCGCCCCCCCCGGGCTGGCTTTTGGGCTAAGCTTAGTGCTTCGCTCAGGTGTCGCGCCATAGTTGCTGCCATAAATCGCGCAGAATTAAGGTCGCAATCGCCATCCCGCGGTCTGACTTCAGCCCGGCTCTGTGCGCTGTGGCAAATCCGCTCAAGGCCAATTATGCCTCAGGTTTAAACCGAAACGCTATGGGGTCAGAGTTGGGAGCCGAAGCGCCAAGCAGCGCGCGGGCGGCGTCTCGGGCGGCGTCTGTGATCGTGTCCCCGGCCAGCATCCGTGCGACCTCGTCCACCCGGCCCGCCGCATCCAAGGGTACAACGGAAGATGTTGTGACCCCATCAGTGGTCTGCTTTTCGACCCGCAGATGCGTGCCGCCAAGCGCCGCAACCTGAGGCGAATGCGTGACCGCCAGAACCTGCCCGCCCTGGGCCAAGGCATGCAGCCGCCGCCCAACGGCATCCGCCGTCGCCCCGCCAACGCCGCGGTCGATCTCGTCAAAGATCATGGTCAAGCCCAATTGCCCTTGCGCCAAACACACCTTCAAGGCAAGCAAGAACCGAGAGAGCTCACCGCCCGAGGCG
>CAYWNJ010000517.1:0-2269 GCA_964459535.1 uncultured Rhodobacterales bacterium | reverse complement strand
CGCGCCGTTCCGCCCCCGTTTTGCCGGAGGCAAACCTACGGTTTGACGGGCGGCGTTATCCGAATAGCCGTCGGCGGCTCTGGGTCTGAGGTCGGACGCGTCAGGCCGCGCGCACGGTCTCGACCATCAAGGACACATTGTCGGGATTGGCATCTGGCGTAATCCCGTGCCCGAGATTGAAAATATGGGGCCCGCCAGAAAACGCGCGTACGATGGCGCGGGTCTCCTCGACCAAGGCTTGGCCGCCGGTGACCATGTGCGTGGCAGCAAGGTTGCCTTGCACACAGGTTTTGCTTTGCACATGCGTTGCGGCCCAGGCTGGGGCGACGGAGTTGTCAAGCGCGACGCAATCAACGCCAGTTTCGGCAGCGAACCCGATATAGCGCTCTGCCGCCTCGCGCGGGAAGCCGATAATCGGCACGCCCGGATGCTTGGCCCTTAGCCCCGCGACAATTGCGCGTGTCGGCGCAAGGGCATATTTGTCAAAGGCGTCCCCTTTAAGGGACCCGGCCCAGCTGTCAAAGATCTTGACCACTTCGGCCCCCGCTTCGATCTGAGCGGAGAGGTAGTCAATGGTCGCCTCCGTCAAGCGCTCAATCAGCGCATCAAAAAGCGCGGGATTCTGCGCCATCATCGCATGGGCGGGGGCCTGATCCTTGGTCCCGCGCCCGGCGATCATATAGGTCGCAACCGTCCAAGGCGCGCCAGCAAAGCCGATCAAGGTGGTCTCGGCTGGTAGCGCATTCGATAGGATCCGAACCGTCTCGTAAACGGGGGTGAGGGTGTCGTGGATCGAACCGGGCTCTCTCAGCGCATCGAAATCGGATTGCGAGGCTATCGTGCTCAGCCGCGGTCCTTCCCCCGTGACAAACCACAAATCAGCGCCGAGCGCTTGGGGCACCAGTAAAATATCTGCAAAGAGGATCGCGGCGTCAAACCCATAGCGGCGGATCGGCTGGAGTGTGACCTCCGCTGCCAGCTCAGGTGTATAACAAAGCGACAGAAAGTCCCCGGCTTGCGCGCGCGTCGCCCGGTACTCGGGCAAATACCGCCCGGCTTGGCGCATCATCCAAATGGGCGGTTGCGGCAGCGTTTCTCCGGCCAGCGCCCGCAGAATTGTTTTGGATTTGGTCATGATTTCCGCTTCTTGCCTGCGCGTCCTGGCTTGTCTTCGCCGGGGCAGAGTGTCAGTTTGGCCCAACTGGTGCAACCCGAGAAGGTGATCATCGTGCAGCGCCCCTCTCCTGATGTTCCGCTCAAGATCGGGACGCGCGGCTCGCCCCTAGCTCTGGCTCAGGCGTATGAGACGCGGGCGCGTTTGATGGGTGCGTTTGCACTCCCCGAGGCTGCGTTTGAGATCGTGGTGATCAAGGTCTCTGGCGACAATCGGCGGATGGTTGAGGCGGATAAGCCGCTGAAAGAGATCGGCAACAAGGGTCTTTTCACGCGCGAAATCGAAGAGGATTTGAGCGCGGGCAAAATCGACATTGCTGTGCATTCGATGAAGGATATGCCTACGCTACAGCCGCCAGGGCTGCTGCTAGACACCTATTTGCCGCGCGCGGATGTGCGGGATGCGTTGATCGCGCCCGCGCATTCGCGGATTGCGGATCTGCCCCATGGGGCGCGCGTCGGTACTTCGTCGCTGCGGCGGCGGGCCCAGATCCTCAATCAGCGCCCGGATCTGAGGGTGAGCGAGTTTCGCGGGAATGTGCAAACCCGGCTGCGCAAACTGAGCGAAGGGATGGCCGATTGCACCTTTTTGGCCTGCGCAGGTCTGAGCCGCCTTGGGCTTAGCGATATCCCAGCCCATCCAATAGCGCCGGAGCAGATGCTACCCGCCATTGCCCAAGGCGCGATTGGGATCGAGCGGCGGGCAGAGGATAACCACGTCGCTGCTTTGCTTGAGGCCATTCACGATCTGGCCACGGGCACGCAACTGCGCGCTGAGCGGGCTTTTCTCAAAGGGCTGGATGGCTCATGCGAGACGCCCATCGCGGGGCTTGCGACCCAAGAGGGGGACACGCTCACGCTGCTTGGGGAAGTGCTGCGCCCGGACGGGTCGGAGGCGATCTCGGGCCGTCTTACGGGTCCGGTGGAAGAGGCAGAGGCGCTTGGCGCAGCCCTCGCCCAGGATTTGCGAGAGCGTGCAGGGCCAGCGTTTTTCTACTAGCGTTGAAGTGTCTAGCCTTAAACCTAGGGCATCCAGCGGCAATTCGAATAGCGCCGTTCCGAGGGGTGGCGCAATCGCGCCGCCCGTCAAACCGTA
>CAYWNJ010000516.1:0-2272 GCA_964459535.1 uncultured Rhodobacterales bacterium | reverse complement strand
CCGGGTACCGCCCCCGGGTCCGATCCGCTTATTACGAGCGCGTTTATGTCCATAGCTCCGAAGAGCAAGACAAAAATAGGCGCTGCCGCTCAATCTTGCAAGTCACTGCCCCGCGCCTCTCAATTTTTAGTAAGGGGCGCCTCAGCGCCAGAATGCAATCCATTCGAGCAATTCCGCCATCTTCTTTGCCAAAAAGAGCAGATTTGCGCCTCCGGTAAGGATTGCATCCAGCAGGAGCGCCACGAAAATCAAAATGCCAAGGGCTATTGCAATGCGGTTGGTCATATCCGTCCCCGCGCCCCCACAACAAGGCTAGGTCGTTTGCCCCATATGAACCGCAACATCTGCCATTCGAACCGAGAATGCCCATTCATTATCATACCACGCTAAGACGCGCACCAAGTTGCCTCCGGTCACCTTAGTCTGATCCGGCGCAAAAATCGAGCTATGTTCCGTATGGTTGAAATCCACCGACACTTTCAGCTCTGGATCATAAGACAAAACCCCCGCCATGTCGGACGCAGCGCGCGCCTGAACGGCGGCGTTGACTGCGTCCGCTGTCACCGCGCGTGCAGCGACAAAGGTCAGATCCACAGCAGAGACGTTAGGCGTTGGCACGCGAATCGCGGTGCCATCGAGCCGACCGTTCAGGTTTGGCAGGACCTCTCCCAACGCCTTTGCGGCACCTGTAGAGGTCGGGATCATGCTCATCGCGGCGGCGCGGGCGCGGTAAAAGTCGCGGTGCCGCCGGTCGAGCGTGTTCTGATCACCGGTATAGGAATGAACCGTTGTCATGATGCCTGAAACGATCCCAATCTCCTCGTCCAGAACCTTGGCCAGCGGCGCGAGACAGTTGGTTGTGCAAGACCCGTTCGAGATCATCCGTTCCTCTGGCTGAAGATCCATGTGGTTCACGCCGTAGACCACCGTCCGGTCCACGTTTTTGCCCGGCGCGCTGAGCAGCACCTTACCCGCCCCGCGCTCAAGATGCGCTTGCGCCTTATGGCCATCATTAAACTTGCCTGTACATTCGAGCACGACATCGCACCCGTCCCAATCAAGTTCACTCATCTCATAGGTGGACATAACCTCAATCGGGCCACGGCCAAGATCCAGGGTATTTCCATCAATCGTGACCGTTCCAGGAAAGGCGCCATGCACGCTGTCATATCGAATCAGATGCGCCGCGCTATCAATTGGGCCGGTGGCGTTGAGCTTGACGACCTCGATATCGTCGCGTCCGCTTGCCGCAATATGGCTCAGCGTGCAGCGCCCGATTCTGCCAAATCCGTTTATCCCAACCTTGATGCTCATCCGCTCAATCCCTTGTCTTCACCTCTATTGCGCGTTCTATATCGGGCCGGTAACGCAGGCGAAACGGACATTCTGACCCTGTTAGCGATAAACCAAAGGAGCGATGGTATGAGTGGACTTTTGGCTTTGCTCGACGATGTTGCGGGAATTGCAAAGGTCGCCGCTGCGACGATGGATGATGTGATTGGCCAAGCGGCTAAAGCGGGTTCCAAGGCCGCCGGGGCCGTGATCGACGACGCGGCTGTAACGCCGAAATATGTCGCCGGATTTGCGGCAGAGCGTGAGTTGCCGATTATCTGGCGCATCGCCAAAGGCTCACTGATTAACAAGCTTGCGATCTTGCTGCCTGTCGGGCTCGCGCTGTCGGCCTTCCTGCCGAGTGCGATTCCACCGTTGTTGATGCTGGGCGGTGCGTATTTATGTTTTGAAGGGGCGGAGAAGATTGCTCATGCGCTCGGGATTGTCGGGCATAACGCGCATCATGACAAAGACCATGCCGTGCCTCCCAAGGATCCTTCACATTTGGAAGAGCAGAAAGCGCGCGGTGCGATCAAAACTGATTTCATCCTTTCCGCAGAGATTATGACCATCGCCCTGTCTGCAATCCCCGAAAGCACATTCTGGATGGAAGCCGCGGTCCTAGCGACCGTGGCGATTATGATTACAGTTGCCGTCTATGGTTCCGTTGCCTTGATCGTAAAAGCAGATGATCTCGGGCTTGCCATGGCGGCGCGTGGGCGGTGGCGCCTCGTACAGGGGCTTGGGCGCGGCATCGTGAAGGCCATGCCTGGCTTTATGAAGGCGCTCACCCTTGTAGGAACAGCAGCGATGCTCTGGGTCGGTGGCGAGATCCTGGTCCATAGCGCCGCGCAAGTAGGTTGGTCCGCGCCGGAGAATATGATTTATGAAGTTGCTAAAAACATTGGGGCTGGGAATGGCGCGGTGACTTGGCTGGCCA
>CAYWNJ010000515.1:0-2282 GCA_964459535.1 uncultured Rhodobacterales bacterium | reverse complement strand
TTGGCTTTTGATTTACCAATATTGAAGATCTGCCCGCCAGCTCCTCCGGCTGCGGCGGCGAGGACAGCCACCGGCTTGCCCACCATCGGGGCGGGACGGGGTCGCGAGACCCAATCGAGCATGTTCTTCATCACGCCGGACGGTCCCTTATTGTACTCGGGGGTCGAGATCAGAACCGCATCGGCGGCGGCGATTTGCTCGGACAGGGTTTGAACGGCGGCGGGGATCCCCGCGCGCGCCTCGGCATCGCCATCATAGAGCGGAAAGTTTATATCTGCTTGGGCGTAGGTACACGGGCCAAAGAGGCGCGCCGCCTCGCGCAGAAGTTTCGCATTTGTTGATGCCGCGCGCAAAGCGCCGGAAATCCCAAGAAGCGTCGGTTGCGTCATCTGAACCCCTCATATTTGCAGCGGGCGCGTCGGGGGCGCCCGCCTTATAGCTCTCTATCTTTACGTATTCGGCACGATGACGATTTCAACGCGCCTATTCTGTGCCCGACCCTCAGAGGTCTGGTTGGTGGCCACCGGCTCACTCTCGCCGCGCCCAAAGGCATTGATGCGTCTAAACGCAACGCCGGCATCGAGCAGTACATCGGCGACCGCGTTGGCGCGCCGCTCGCTCAGCGCTTGATTATAAAGCGCATCGCCGTCCCAATCGGTATGTCCGATAATATCCACCGCGCTTTGGGGATAGGCTTGGAGATTGCCCGCCAGTGCCTGGAGATCGCGGACGAGGTCAGAGCGGACATTCGAGCTGTCCGTGGCAAAGAGGATATCCTGGGGCAGCGTCACGATCAGCCGATCGCCCGTGTTTTCGATTTTTACGTCATCGTTTGCCAGATCCGCCCGCAGGTCTGCCGCTTGTTGATCAAGGCTGTAACCAATTCCGGCCCCAATCGCGCCGCCCACGACGGCGCCCGTGATGGCGCCCTGGGTTCTGTCTTCGTCGTTCGAAACCAGTACGCCCAAAAGCGCGCCAGCGGCGGCACCGATCCCAGCGCCTTGCTTGGTGTTTCGGTTGGGATCATCCAAGCTCACACCCAAGCGGCCCGGATCCGTACATGCGCCCAGCGTTACCGTTCCAGCAAGCGCGACAAGCAATGATAGTCGAGAAATGCTCATTTTATGTGCCTCATACTGCTATGCTCATTACCTGAGCTGCTTTGTTTATAATTTGAATATAGAAGAGACAAAGCGTTTCGCCCAGACTAAATCGTCCAGCTTTGGACATGAGTCACCAGACAGCACTTCGGATAGCGCCGTCCCGTCAAACTGTAGGCTTACCTCCGGCAAAACGGAGGCGGAACGGCGCGGCTGGGCAGTATTTGTTGGAGTGGATACCGATAGGGGGCATGATCGTATCATAAGCCCCAGGGTGCTACGCCGCCGCATATCGGCTTCGAGCAGAGCGGACTTCCAACAAAGATGCACAAATGTCCGCTTTTGGTTTTTTGATGGCCAATGATCGTAGCTGTTTTTGCTACCGCCAATTGACTTGAGGTGATACTGTCGAAACATGTCCCAGGCAAAAGACGAACAAAACTTGAGGCGTGAGCGTTCATTTTCACGCCTAAAGCAACATCAAGTACCCTACATTGAGCACCTGCCGCCCATCGAACCAGAGGCTCAGACTCATCGGCGCACGTCCTCTGAAATCGGACTTCGCATAATTTGCCTTGCTCTGGTTTCCATGAAAGGTGCAGGTGCCGATCACGATTTCATTCTGAACGGTGTACGGCATTACGGTGTAATGGATGATTTTTCCCCTAGCGAACGATATTTCCTTTTGGAGACAGAGCCTACCGAACACAACAAGCTCCAGTTCTCATGGTCGGTAGAGGCTGCGCACGCTTTGCTTTGGTCAGTTCGACAGGTTGATGAACTCGACTTTCCGACCGCGCCTTGTGATTGGAATGCGTTCTGGAAGGGCTTTCACGAATGTGACCGAGATACCTTTCTTGGGCGTTTAAGTTTGCGCCAGCAGGCTGTAATTCTGGATGAAACCGACCTGATCTATAGACTACATTGGGCCTCGAGAGACGCCGATTTGACTGGTCGAGCGCAACCGTCGAAATTGAACCTCAGTGTTGTGATGGAGCGGCACAAGGCATTGAATTGGCTTACTACGCATATCGACGATGCCATTCATTGGGATGATGTTCCTACTGATACTTGATACGTTTTCGCTGTGAAACCGACCTTCAACCACGTTGCAGCATCCGGAACCATGGGCTGATTCTGTTGAAAAAGTCTTTGATTTCGGCAGGCTGGTTTGAGGTATCA
>CAYWNJ010000514.1:0-2305 GCA_964459535.1 uncultured Rhodobacterales bacterium | reverse complement strand
CAAAACGGGGCGGTCGGCGCGTTGCCATCCTGCGGATGGCTGGGGGCTAAGCGGAGATAGGATCAAAATCTGGTCGTCAGGCTATAAGTTCGACGGGGCGACCTTCAGTTTCAATGTTGAACAATTTAGCTGGACCTATTGATCCACATCATCAACATCCGCCTGACCCGACAGATGACGTCGGATGATCGACCAGCTTAGGCCCACCCCAAGCACCGCTGAGAGCGCGGCAATTCCAAGCCAGGTATTTCGGTTCGGATCATCCAAGTTGAGCAGTCCCAAATCGTAAAGCACCCAAAGTACGGCAGTCACAACCGCCAGCACGAGGAACATTCCGAAAGCGCCGATGGAGCGCAAGGTTGCCCGTAGGTAGATGATATACCCAATCGCCAGCAAAAGCCCGAACAGCACCGCGATCGAGAGGTTCTCGGCCCCATAGGTACTAACCCAGCGCGTATAGTTATAAGGCGTTGGGTTATAGGTCGCAGCAAGCAGGACAAAGGCGCAGGCCAGGCGGGTGAGAATGCCCATCTCTTTCGTTACTCCGAGGATGCGTATTTGGCGTGTCTTCCTGCACCTAAACAAACCGCGCGTAAAGGTCCATCTGCCACATGCCTCTTGGGATTAAACGCCCATTTAGGAGTAAGAATTGGTTTACGGCGGATAGCTGCTTGGCCTATAGCGTGTAGGGTTTGAGGCTTGATTGGGGGTTGGGCATGGCAAATGTAGTGGTCGTCGGCGCGCAATGGGGTGATGAGGGCAAAGGCAAAATCGTCGATTGGCTCAGCGAGCGCGCAGATGTGATCGCCCGCTTTCAAGGCGGACATAACGCGGGCCATACCTTGGTCATCGGCGATCTTGTCTACAAACTGCACGCGCTCCCCTCCGGTGTTGTGCGCGGCGGTAAGCTGAGCATTATCGGAAACGGCGTTGTGCTTGACCCCTGGCATCTTGTGCAAGAGATCGCGGGCATCCGCGCGATGGGCGTTGAGATCAGTCCTGAAACGCTCCTCATCGCAGAGAACACGCCCCTCATCCTGCCCTTACATGGCGAGCTTGACCGCGCGCGCGAGGGGCAAAACTCAGTGGCCAAAATCGGAACCACCGGGCGGGGCATCGGCCCGGCTTATGAGGACAAGGTGGGCCGGCGCGTGGTGCGCGTCGCCGATTTGGCAGACGCGCCGACATTGGAGCGTCGGGTTGATCGCGCGCTGCTCCACCATGATGCCTTGCGGCGCGGTTTAGGTCTGCCCGAGGTGGATCGAGCGGCGCTGCTGGAAAGCTTGCGCCAGATCGCGCCTGAAATACTCCCCTACGCCGCCCCCGTTTGGAAAGTGATGGAGGCCCAACGAAAGGCCGGCAAGCGGATCCTCTTTGAAGGGGCGCAGGGGGCACTCCTTGATATTGACTTTGGCACATACCCGTTTGTGACGTCGTCTAATGTCATTGCCGGGCAAGCAGCGACGGGCGTTGGCCTTGGCCCCGGTGCCATCGACTTTGTGCTTGGGATCGTCAAAGCCTATACCACGCGTGTCGGCGAAGGCCCTTTCCCGACCGAGTTAGAAGATGCCGACGGGCAACGCCTTGGCGAACGGGGCCATGAGTTTGGCACAACCACGGGGCGCAAGCGGCGCTGCGGCTGGTTCGATGCCTGTTTGGTGCGCCAGACCTGCGCTATCTCAGGGATGAACGGGATCGCCTTGACCAAGCTTGATGTCCTTGATGGGTTTGAGACGCTCAAGATCTGCGTCGGGTATGACTTGGACGGAACGCGCTTGGATTATTTGCCAACTGCCGCGGACAAGCAGGCGCGTTGCGTACCCATCTACGAGGAAATGGACGGCTGGAGCGTCTCAACAGAGGGCGCGCGCAGTTGGGCCGATCTGCCAGCGCAAGCGATCAAATATGTCCGCCGCATTGAGGAATTGATTGATTGCCCCGTCGCGCTACTTTCCACCTCACCCGAGCGTGAGGATACGATCCTGGTGCGCGATCCGTTTAACGACTAACAGGGACCGCGCCTTTGCTTGGCAAAAGGCGATGGGCCAAAAGGGGGCAATATGGCGCTGAGCTATAAAGCACGTAAGCGATGGGCTCTTGTGGTTTTGGCCCTTGGGGTGCCTACTTACATCATCGCCGTCGTGACGTTTATGAATTGGCTCTACCCGGATCCGATGATGCGGCCTTCAATTGCAGTTGAGCTTTTGATTTATGTCCTCTTTGGTTTGCTCTGGGCCTTCCCGTTTCGCCGATTGTTCAGAGGGATTGGCCAACCCGACCCGGAACAAGGCGACCAGTCTTAGGG
>CAYWNJ010000513.1:0-2310 GCA_964459535.1 uncultured Rhodobacterales bacterium | reverse complement strand
TTGTCTGCCTTCGCAACACGCCCCGTCTGACAGCCGGCCGTGGTGGTCAACGCTGTAAAGTCCGCGCGCTTTAGACCTGCACCTTTGGCAGCAACGGAGTTATAGCCCAGCGACTCGACCACCACCAAAGCGATGGCCGTCCCATCTGCGGGCATGTCTTTGAGCGCGACCAGCGCGTTCACACCGCCTTTGCCCGTGACCTGCTCGGGGATCACCTCCCAACCGGTTGCGGCTTCAATATCTTCCGCAATCAAACGCCCTTGTGTATCTGCGCCGCCCCCGGCAGCAAAGGCGATCATCATTTTGATTGGCCCTTCGGGCGCCCACCCATGCCCGTCCGCCAGCGCCGAGGTTATAGGCGAGGTTACGAATACCGCCGCCATGGCGGTGGCTTTTAGAATATTTTTCATCTGAACTCCTCCCAAAGTCTCTTGCGGCGAGGAATCCATAAATTAGTTGACCTGTCAAATAGTTTGATGAAACTTGCGGGTATGAATACCCATGACGCCCCAAGCTTCCGTACGCCCTCGTCTTTCGTGACGTTCCGGCTCTCAAAGCTACAAAGCAGCCTGAACGCCCAGGCGACCGCTATTTTGCGCGCGCGTGCAGGGTTGTCGTTGGTGGAGTGGCGCCTGATCCAGATCCTGCGGATGTTTGAAAACGCGTCGCTCAGCGAAATAGCGCGCCATGTTCAGATGGATAAGGGGCAGCTGAGCCGCAAGATAAAAGCGATGGTGCACAAGGGCTTGTTGCGGACCCAAGCCGATCAGCAGGACCACCGGGTACAGCATTTGCACCTGACCGAGGCCGCTGAGGCTTTGAGCGCCCAAGTCATGCCTGTCATGGAGGCTCGGCAAAAACGGCTCTTGGCGGATGTGTCCGCCGAAGAGCTAGAAATCTTTTATTCTGTGGTCGACAAGATCGAGCAGGCGTCCAAATTCAGAGGTTCGGAATGAGCCCCTCGAACCTCTTGGTTATTATGTCGGATGAGCACCAGGCCCGCGCCTTGGGATGCGCGGGTCATCCCTTTGTTCAAACGCCGAACCTCGATGCGCTGGCGGCGCGGGGCACGCGATTTACAAATGCCTATACCCCAAGCCCAATCTGTGTGCCCGCGCGCGCGAGCTTTGCAACCGGCCTCTATCCCCACCAGACCCGGCTGTGGGACAACGCGATGCCCTATGATGGGGCGATCCGAGGGTGGGGCCATGCTTTGCAAGAGCAAGGTGTGCCGGTCGAGAGCATCGGCAAGCTGCATTACCGCGCCGAGGAAGATCCAGCGGGGTTTGACACGGAGCATATCCCAATGATGGTCGCGGGCGGGGTCGGTATGGTCTGGGCCAGCATCCGCAAAGAGGAGGAGCGCATCCTTGGTCCCAAGCGGATGTTGGGCGACTATATCGGACCAGGCGACAGTAAATATACAGACTATGATGCGGCGGTCGTGCAGCGTACCCAAGACTGGATTGCCGCGCGCGCGGATGGGGATCAACCCTGGTGCCTCTATGTCGGCCTTGTTGCCCCTCATTTCCCTTTGGTTGTGCCGCAACGCTTCTTTGATCTTTACCCATCGGAGTGCCTGCCACCGGCCAAGCTGCATCCTGATGATGGATATCCGCGCCATCCATGGGTTGAGAAGCAAAATGCGTTCATGGATAGCGAGGCCAAATTTACCGGTCCGAAAGAGCGGCTGGCGGCGATGTCCGCCTATTACGGGCTCTGCACCTGGCTTGATCACAATGTCGGGCTGATAATAGGCGCCCTAGAGGCGGCGGGGATACTCGAAAACACAACGGTGGTTTACACCTCAGATCACGGCGACAATGTGGGGGCGCGCGGCCTTTGGGGGAAATCCAATATGTATGAGGAAAGCGCGGCGGTCCCCATGATCATGGCCGGTCCGGGCATTCCCGCTTCTACTTGCGCCACGCCTGTCAGTCTGCTGGACCTATCGGTGACGATCGCGCGCCATTTCGGAACGGACATTGCAGCCGCCGAAGGCGTGACGGATTTGCCGTCCATCCTTGCCGCCCCCGAAGAAGATCGGGTGGTTTTCTCGGAGTATCACGCCGCAGGGGCTGTTTCCGGCGCCTTTATGCTGCGCAAGGGGCGTTGGAAGCTGATCCACTATGTAGGCTTTGCGGACGAGCTTTTTGATCTGGAGAATGACCCCGAAGAACTCGAAAATCTTGCCTTGGATCCAGACTATCAACGGGTTCTGGATCGCTTACATGCCGAACTTAGAAAAATCTGTGATCCCGAGGCGGCGGACCGCCAGGCCTTTAGGGATCAGGCTGACTTGATAGAAAG
>CAYWNJ010000512.1:0-2321 GCA_964459535.1 uncultured Rhodobacterales bacterium | reverse complement strand
CAACTTCTTCAAGGCTGCAGGATATGAAACCGATTGAACAGGACACGCTCTAAATCGTGTTTCTCGTAGGAAATATACCCCTGCCCGATGCACCTGTATCGGGCGGGGTTAATTCGAAGGCAGCGAGACATATGTACCCCGCAAATTTAGAAAATTCTAATTACGAGGTCCGAGCGTAGCGTTATTCCACAATATTCCATTTGCTAATATGCTCAATATAGCGATCTATATCGTGATCGCCAATAAGTCCGGCGCTCTTCTCATCTTTCAACCTGTTTTTCACCGTGTCCAGCGCACCATCGACCACATCTAAGAACCGGTACCAAAAACCAGGGTCTGTTTGAATTTGCCCATCCGCATCAATATATAGGCAGCGCCCCACATGGCTATACCCCATTAGGCGAGACGGTACACGCGTGACCAAATCCTCGTTATTCTGAAATCTAAAATACCGCGCGCCACATTCGTTTGACAGAAATTGAGCCGTACTACGCTTCACCGCGCGGGGTTGGCCATAAGTATAGACGCCGCTAAACGGGCGATCTTCGAGAATAAGCTTAGCGGCAGCGACGGTTGCCATCGCGCCGCCTAAACTATGTCCTGTCAGAAACAGAGGGCGGTATCTTCTTTGTTTATGATCTTCGGCGCGTAACGCTCTATACCTATCATCAAGAAAATCCCAAACATCATTGCAGGACCTGTAAAACCCGCGGTGGAAATCACCAAACATTGCTTGCTCGGAATGTGCTTTCCGCCCGTCTAAATTATCAATCCAGTCCTCCCATTGGTCCGTTCCGCGAAAGGCCATGCAGAAATAGTCTTCATGTTCAACTAGAATAGCTTGCGCGCTATTTTTGCTCGTCCCCGCTACGGATACCACTCTTTCTCCTGTACTTTTTAAACTCGCTAGAATCGCTCCATCATCTGGTTCTTTATTTGCTTTAGATTTGTAAACTTCGCTGGAGAGCCGGGCCATTCTAGCGGCGTTTTTTTTACAAAGCTTTGTCGAATATAAACCAATATCTGAGGTCATTTCATTTCCTATCCAGATTTCGCGACGCTTTAAATGCGTAAACTGTGCTTGCTGCAGGCAGCCTGCCATATCGTCATGCCCGTGTTCAAGGAGAACAGCACCCCTCATTTGTACAAAGCTCCTCATTTGTACAAAGATTGTGACTTGGGCCATCGAACCTGCCCGCCGCGCGCGCATTCAAGCTGGCCAGGTGGGGCAATATTACGCGCGTGCAGACGCGCCGATGGCCTTGCGGCGCTGCTCACTTGCTGCGATCAAGCGGGCAAAATCAACCTGTGGGATCGGCACATCGCCGCCCGCCCGTCGCCAGACCAAGGAGACCTCCCCATGACCAATGTTGTTATCGCTTCGGCTGCACGCACTGCGGTAGGCAGCTTTTCTGGCGCTTTCGCCAACACACCGGCGCATGATCTCGGCGCGGCTGTTCTTGAAGCGGTCGTTGACCGCGCTGGCGTTGACAAGGCGGAGGTGTCCGAGACGATTATGGGTCAAGTCTTGACCGCCGCGCAGGGCCAAAACCCCGCGCGCCAGGCGCATATCAATGCAGGCTTGCCGAAGGAGAGCGCGGCTTGGGGCATTAATCAGGTCTGCGGCTCGGGGTTGCGCGCGGTGGCTTTGGGCGCCCAGCATATCCAACTCGGAGATGCAGAGATCGTCGCGGCAGGTGGGCAGGAAAGCATGTCGCTTTCGCCCCATGCCGCCCATTTGCGGGCTGGGCATAAAATGGGGGATCTAAGCTATATTGATACGATGATCCGCGATGGCCTCTGGGACGCGTTTAACGGCTATCATATGGGTCAGACTGCCGAGAATGTTGCCGATCAGTGGCAGATCACCCGCGATGCGCAGGATGCATTTGCCGTGGCCTCGCAGAATAAAGCTGAGGCAGCGCAGAAGGCGGGTAAGTTCGCCGATGAAATCACGCCCTTTGTTGTCAAGCACCGCAAGGGTGACATCACCGTGGATAGCGATGAGTACATTCGCCATGGCGCGACGATTGAGGCGATGCAAAAGCTCCGTCCCGCCTTTACCAAGGATGGCTCGGTCACGGCGGCGAATGCCTCTGGCCTTAATGACGGCGCGGCTGCGACGCTGCTGATGTCGGCTGAGAACGCGGAAAAGCGGGGGATCACGCCGCTGGCTCGGATCGCCAGCTTTGCGACGGCTGGGCTTGATCCATCGATCATGGGGGTCGGGCCGATCTATGCCTCGCGTAAAGCTCTGGATAAGGCTGGCTGGTCCGTAGAGGATCTTGACCTTGTCGAGGCGAATGAAGCCTTTGCGGCCC
>CAYWNJ010000511.1:0-2323 GCA_964459535.1 uncultured Rhodobacterales bacterium | reverse complement strand
CAGGGCTACAAGTCCCAAAAATATGGCGAAACAGCGCGTGATCATCCTGACCTCATCAATACATCCGTGGCGAGACTATAGCACGCTGACCTTGTAGAGATAGCCCTCTGCTGCGGGAAACGAACGGTGCTTGCAACTTTGCTTGATGTAGCTAGGCTCGGAATATGTTTACCATTGAGCATGAATTCGACTCGACAATCATCACGCTGGTGGATGACGGTGATCACCCGCTGCAAGAAGATGTGATTGTCAATGCGTTTGCCGAGGTTATCACGGTTGAGCAATTTGATCCGCGACGCGACGCGATGGTCCAAATTTCACTCAGCCTGGCGCAGATGCGCGATCTTGCGGCCGCGCTTGATCTGCCCGAAGGCGCGTATCAAATCCACGAGGATACTTAGCATATGACTACGGGTACACGTGTTTCCACCTTTTTCGAAGGCGCTTGGCATGAGGGGGATGTCCCGATCATGCGGGCGGCGGATCATGGCGCTTGGCTTGGGACTACTGTTTTTGATGGAGCGCGCTTTTTCGACGGTCGCGCGCCCGATCTGGCCAAGCATTGCGCACGGGTGAATGACAGCGCCGCCGCTTTGATGATCACCCCGACGATGGAAACGGACGCCATAGAAGAAGCGGTGCGCGACGGGCTCAAGCGGTATTCGGGCACGGATGCGGTCTATATCCGCCCGATGTATTGGGCAATTGATGGGGATAGTTCTGGCATCGTGCCGAAACCCGATAATACGGGTTTTGCGATTAGCCTAGAGGCCATCCCAATGGCCGCGCCAACGGCCTCAGTTACACTGTGCCGCACCCGATTTCGCCGACCTGTTCTCGAGGACAATGTGGTGAACGCCAAAGCGGGATGCCTTTATCCGAACAACGCTAGAATGCTGACCGAGGTCCGGGCCAAGGGTTTTCACAACGCTCTGGTTTGTGATGCGATGGGCAATGTGGCCGAGAGCGCGACGGCCAATGTCTTTATGGTTAAGGATGGGGTGGTTTTCACGCCGATACCAAATGGCACGTTTCTGGCCGGGATTACCCGCGCGCGCCATATTACCAATTTGCGCGCGGATGGGGTTGAGGTTGTGGAGACAGTGCTGGGCTTTGACGATTTTCGGCAGGCGGATGAGATCTTTCTGTCTGGCAACATGATGAAAGTGACACCTGTGACCGGGTTTGAGGATATCTCGTATCAAATTGGTCCCATCACGCGGCGCGCGCGGTCGCTGTATTGGGATTGGGCGGCGACACTATGAAACCTTTGGAATGCTGGTTCGAATTTGCAAGCACCTACTCCTATCTTTCTGTGATGCGGGTCGAGGCGGCCTGCGCCGAGGCGGGGGTACCGCTGGTTTGGCGCCCGTTCCTGCTGGGCCCGATCCTGGGCGCCCAGGGTATGACCGACAGCCCCTTTAACCTCTACCCGACCAAGGGCCAATATATGTGGCAAGACATGGAACGCTGCTGCGCGGCGCAGGGCTTGGCCTGGAAACATCCGTCCGGGTTCCCGCGTGGGAGCCTTCTTGCCGCTCGGATCGCAACGGGATACGCGCAAGAGAGCTGGGTTGGCGCGTTTATCCGGCGCGTCTTCTTCGCCAATTTTGCCGAGGATCAAGACATATCAAACGACGCCGTGATCGCGCAGCTCTTGGACGAGCTCGGTCAGGAGACGTCCAGCGTTCTTGCCCATGCTGGCACGCCCGAGGTTAAATCCGCCTTACGGGCCCAAACCGAGGCGGCACTCAGCCACGGTCTTTTCGGCGCGCCGTCTTTTAGGGTAGAAGACGCGCTCTATTGGGGGAATGATCGCTTGGAGATGGCGCTCGCTGCGGCGCGTCTGTGACTTGCGCGCTACACGGGCTTAGTCCATGCTTGAACGCAGACAAGCGGAGGACGCGATGCGTAAATTTATGGTCGTGCTGGATGACAGCCGTGAATGCCTGAACGCGATCCGCTTTGCTGCGATGCGGGCCGCGAATACCGGCGGCGGTGTGACCGTGCTGGCCGTGATCCCGCCTGAAGAGTTTAACCACTGGATCGGTGTCGGCAATATGATGCGCGAGGAAGCGCGCGAGCGTATTCATGCGCATTTTGAGGTCTTTGCAAAATGGATGCGCGACCGGCAGGGCATTGACCCGGATCTTGTCATTCGAGAGGGCCAGGTCGTGGACGAGATTGTTGCTCATGCGCGCGAGGACACTGAGATCGGTGTTCTCGTCCTGGGCGCGGCCTCGGATAAGAAAGGCCCGGGGCCGCTGGTCGCTCAGCTTACTCGTAATTCTGGCAGCTTACCGATGCCGATCACCATTGTTCC
>CAYWNJ010000510.1:0-2325 GCA_964459535.1 uncultured Rhodobacterales bacterium | reverse complement strand
TGTTGCGCTCCATAAGAGCAGAAATGTCAGATCAAGTCGCGTGCTTTACACTTCATCCAAAACCAGCAGCGTATCTTTTGGCAGCTTCTCAAGCGCTTCCGCAATCGCCGCTCCGGTGTGCCAGGTGCCCATCGGATTATCTGGATTGGCCAGATACACCAGCTTCGCGCCGGTCTGCGCCGCTTTGGCAAACAACGCCTCTAGATCCTCATGATCCCCAAGATAGGGCACTTTGTGCAAAATGCCCCCATACCCGGCAACATGGTAGTTGAAGGTCGGATAAGCGCCGTCCGAAGTCACCACCGCATCGCCCGGACCCACGCAAAGCCGGACAAGATATCCCAGCAACCCGTCTATCCCCTCACCAATGACGATATGCTCGACGCTGGTGCCATAATGGGTCGCAAGCGCTTGGCGTAGCGCGTGGTTTTCTGGATCCCCATACATCCAATGAGCACACTCCGCCATGGCGCGCGCGACGCTCGGCGCCGGTCCAAAGACGCTTTCGTTGGCACCGAGACGCGCGCGAAAGGTGCGCGCACGGGCACGCTCTTGCGCCTCTGGTCCGACAAATGGAACGGTTGAGGGGAGCGTCGCGGCAAGCGCGGTTAGGCGTGCATTGGTCATGGGCGTCCCTCTAGATTGCTTTGAAGAAAAGCATGTTGATCATGCCTCGCCAATCTCTGAGAGCCGATCAAGCGCGGCCCGCAGCTTTGCCTCTTCCTCTTGCCGGGCGGCAAGATTATCGCGAGTCTCTTGCACCACCTCTTCCGGCGCGCTCTGGGCAAATTTGGGATTGTTCACGCGCCCGGCAAGCCCTGAAATTTCTTTCTCAAGCTTGCCCAGTGATTTCGAAAGCCTTGCCTTCTCTTCCGCAATATCAATAACGCCCGCCAACGGCAGCCCAAACGAGCCGCCCGCGATGCCAAGTGCCACGGTTCCCTTTGGAAAGGCGTCAACGACCTGCAGCGCGTCAATGCGCGCCAGACGCAGGATCATCGTTTCATTGGCCTCAAACGCTGCACGCGCGGGCGCGGTTAAGCCTGTCACAACGAGCGGGATATAGCTGCCCGCCGGAACGTGCATTTGCGCGCGCGCCGATCGTATCGCCTCGATCAGCGAGATGACCCAGTTCAGCTCGGCATCAGCCTCTTTGTCCGCAGATTCAGCGCTGTAGGTCGGCCAATCTGCGTGGATAAGCGGCGTGCTGCGGTCTGCGAGCGCGCCCCAGAGCTCTTCCGTGATAAAGGGCATCATTGGGTGCAGCAGGATCAAGCATTGATCCATCACCCAAGCCATAGTCGCCTGAGTTTCAGCCTTCAACGCCGCATCTTCCCCTTGAAGCAAGGGCTTGGAGAGCTCAAGATACCAATCGCACACTTTGTTCCATACAAAGCTATAAAGACAGAGCGCGGCGTCGTTGAACCGATAATCCTCAAGCGCCTGATGCGCTTCGGCATGGGCGCGGGCGGTCTCTCCGATGATCCACTTGTTCACGGCAGCACTGGGTGTTGGCGCCTCGCTGGAATGCTGCGCGTAGGCATCGTTCATCTCGGCAAAGCGGGCGGCATTCCAGAGCTTTGTGCCAAAATTGCGATACCCTTTGATCCGCTCGATATCGAGCTTGAGCGTCCCGCCTAGCGAAGCCATCGCCGCCGAGGCAAAACGCAGCGCATCCGCGCCATATTCGTCGATCAAATCAAGCGGATCGACAACATTGCCCAGCGTTTTGGACATCTTCGTGCCCTTCGCATCGCGCACCAGGCCATGCAGGTAAACAGTGTCAAAGGGCACCTGATCCACGATGGCAAGCTGCATCATCATCATCCGCGCAACCCAGTAAAAGAGGATGTCTTGCCCCGTGATCAGATCCGAGGTCGGGAAATATTTCTGCAGTTCCTCAGTGTCCTCGGGCCAGCCCAGCGTTCCAATGGGCCAAAGCCCCGATGAGAACCACGTATCCAAAACATCCGGGTCTTGCGTCAGCGCTTTGCCGGGCGCGAGCGCTTCGGCCTCGGCGCGGGTTGGGGCGCAATATTGATCGCCGTCTGCATCAAACCAAACGGGGATCTGATGCCCCCACCAGAGCTGACGCGAGACGCACCAAGGCTCGATATTCTCAAGCCAGTGGAAAAAGGTCTTTTCCCCACTTTCCGGGATAATCTTTGTACGCCCATCGCGGACCGCCTCGAGCGCAGGGGTTACTATTTTCGCGGTATCGACAAACCATTGATCGGTCAGCATGGGCTCAATCACAACTTTGGACCGATCTCCGAAAGGCTGCATAATGGGTTTTGCCTCGACGAGCGGGATCAACTGATCCTC